>JBCCCJ010000186.1:0-7829 GCA_039033615.1 Bacteroidota bacterium | reverse complement strand
CGAAGAGCACGTCATAGGTTTCCAGTCGCCAGCATAAAGAACAGCATAAAGAACAGCATGGATGGGGGGTACGTAGCAGTCTAGAAGGACAAAGCTCGTAGATGTCAAACACCTAGGAGCTTTGTTTAGCGAGAAAGAGATGGGGAACAACCGGAAGCTTATTGTTCCACGCCTACCTTTTCATTGGCTCCGTTAAGCTCAATCAAGAGCTCTTCCAATCGATCGGCGTCCATTTTTCGGAATTTGGCTTTGAGCTTTGCCTTGGGAAGATCGCGGGTCTTTTTCCGCTTTTTTTTCTTCTTGCGGTTCTTCTCATTTTTGATGTAATCCCGAGGGACAAAGCTCCGCTTCACCAAGTATGGCGTCCCCTTGTCATCATACTGAATGGCGACCAAAATCAGTTTGGTTTTGGGATCCAGCCACTTGACGCGGGAGCCTTCGAAGATGCGGGTGTTTTTGGCTTTGAGGGGAATGTAGGTCTTGACGATTTCGCCAGCTAACATGACCGTAGTAGAGTTGGGGAATCTTCTTCCTTTCAATTTGATCTGGATGTTGATGCCCTCATTTTTGGGGTCCACATTCTGAGAATGGAATAACTCTCGGCCTACCGCATAGCGACCGGGTTTGTACACGTCGAAGCGATAGGCTTTTTCACGCCCCAGGTACTTCACAGGATTGTCTTCGATGGGACGCCAGGTTTTGGCTGCTGCAAAGCCTGGGTCGCCATCCTCGCCAATCCACGGTTTCGGAATGGGTTCTTGTTTGCGGCTTCGCTTCCTTTTCCGGTTGCTGCCATTGCCGCTATAGACTTTCATGTCCTGGTCCCTGCGACTGGAAGGCAATTCTACCTGAAATGCAGTGCCTGGAGCAATTTTTAAGGCGCGGCGACCAGCTTTGGCATCGAAGGAAAAGGTGCCCTGGACCTCCAGCGGGCCTTCTTTGGCCATGGTGGAAATGTCGTATTGGAGCATTTCCTTTCGCTCAAAGAGTTCGCTGATTTCCATTTCTACCTCTGGCTCGTCCGTAACGAATGCATCGCCAGGCACAATCAATTTGGAACCCCGTGGAGTAATGATGACCGACTGATGCCTCGGATTGATCATGAAGGGGAAATAGTCGCAGTAGATCGTGTCTATGGGATAGACTTTTTCTTCCAAGACCGGGCCTACAATTACCTCCTCTGCGATCACCGTATCTTCTTCATATACCGGCTTGACGACCTCATTAGAATAAATCACCGCAATTTCCGCCCGACGGTTTTTGGTTCTTCCGGCAAAGGTCAGGTTGTCGCCAATGGGTTTGGTCGTGCCCATCCCTACATAGGTTACGCGCGGAAACTCGACCCCTTGACTGTTGAGGTAGAGCGCGACATTTTTGGCTCTTTCTTTGGACAAATCCAGGTTGTAGGCAGTGCTACCGATGCTATCGGTATGGCCCAGGATTTCTATGTAATAAGCGGGATAAGCCGTGAAAATCCCGATCAGAGAATCTAGTTGTTGGCGGTCGCCTTTGTCCAATTCAGCTTCATTGAAGCGAAAAAAGACCGTGTCCAGGGAGATGCCCTGCGCGTTTAGACCTATGAAACTCAAGCAAAGAATGATGCACAGATACAGCTGTTTCATCGCAAGGGAATTGTGGTGTAGGGGATGATTGCGTCGAATATATGGAAAATTTGTTGCCTAATACAAAACCCGGAAGCGGATGGTGTCGTCGATCGCACGCAATTCATCTAGCAATTGCTCATCGTAGGCTCGGTCAATATCGGTGATCACATAGCCAATTTCTTCGCTGGTTTTGAGGTATTGACCGTCGATGTTGATGTGGTGTCCGGCCAGAATGTGGTTGATCTTGGCGAGGATGCCAGGGACGTTGCGGTGGACATGGATCAACCGATGCGATTTGCCCTGGCCGGGGAGCTGTAAGTTGGGGAAGTTGACGCTGCCCGTGGTGCTCCCGGTATTGATGTAATCCAGGATACGGGCAGGGACATATTGAGCGATGTTGAATTGGGCTTCTTGGGTGCTCCCTCCGATGTGCGGGCTGAGAATGACGTTTTCCATGCCCACCAATTCCGAAATGAAAGGCTCGGCATTGCTTTTCGGTTCTTCAGGATATACATCGAGAGAAGCGCCGCGAATATGACCGCTTTTCAATGCTGCTATCAGAGCTTCGATGTCCACCACAAATCCTCTACTCAGGTTGAGAAATACCGCTCCAGGCTTCATGGCCTCAAACTCTGCCTGCCCGAAGATTTGTTGATTTTCTGGACGGCCATCCACGTGGAGGGTAAGGATGTCCACCATGCCCAGCAATTCTTGGAGGCTATCGACCTTGGTAGCATTGCCCAGGGCGAGTTTTTCAATCAGGTCGTAGTAGTACACCTGCATGCCCATATTTTCTGCCAGGACCGACAATTGAGCGCCAATATTGCCGTAGCCTACGATTCCCAATTTTTTGCCGCGCACTTCATGGCTGTTCACAGCAGTTTTGCTCCATTTCCCCAGGTGCATGTCGCGGTTGAGCAACGGAATCCGGCGCATCAGCATGATGATCTCTCCAATGGCCAATTCTACCACCGAGCGGGTATTGCTGAAAGGTGCGTTGAAGGCAATGACTCCATGCTCGGCACAGGCTGATAAATCAATTTGGTTGGTGCCAATACAAAATGCGCCCACTGCCCACAAGCGTTCGGCATGTTCCAGTACTTTGCGGGTGATGTGGGTTTTGGAACGAATGCCGATGATGTGAACGTCCTTGATTTTCTCGCACAATTCATCCTCACTCAGCGCTCGACCGATGATCTCCACCGGATAGCCGTCTTTTTCAAATAGCCGTTGCGCCTCTGGATTGATGTTTTCCAGGATGAGGGTCTTGATTTTGTTTTTGGGATAAGAAGTCGCCATGAACTTACTCATTGATTGATGTATCCTTCCGGGGGCGGGAAGAAGGGGCAAAATTACCCCAAAAATGATGGGCGGACAAATCGAAGAATTCCTGTACTTTGGGTGCATGAAAGCCATGATCTGCGCCTTATCCCTCTTCCTTGGTCTCATTTTTTCCTGCAAGGTGAATCAGGAACCAGTTTTGATCCCTCCTAGCGATCCCGCCATACAGTACCTGGGGCGAATAGACACTACTTTGGAGCGTACCTATCGCTTTGCCTGGACTGCCAGCCAATTGTCCGCTCGATTCACGGGCACCTCACTCCGGCTGGAATTGGGGGCAGAGCAGACCGGAGCAGATGAGAGAGAGCCAATGAGTTGGTTTCGCATTCAGGTAGACGATCTCCCACCTAAGATCATCCAGGTAGAAGAGAGCCAGGAAACGGTCCTGATCGCGAAACAACTGCCTCCTGGGGAACACCGATTTCATTTGTTCAAGCGAAGTGAAGCCGAATCAGGGACCGCTCGGTTTTATGGGATCTACTTGGATGTCGGGGCAGAATTGCTTCCTCCGCCAAGCAGTCCCCCTCCCTGGATAGAAGCCTATGGCAACTCCATCACCTGTGGCTACGGCAACGAGTGTGCAGATCGGGACGAAGCCTTTTCTCCTGCTACCGAAGATGGCTATCACACCTATGCGGCCATCGCTGCTCGGCAGGTGGGGGCGAATTATACCGCAGTAGCGTGGTCGGGAAGAGGCGTATTCCAAAATTATGACCGATCTCAGGAGAGAACCATCCCTGCGATGGCAGAAACCATTCTGCCTGGCAGTCCTGAAACCATAGGCGTGCGAGAGAATTCGCCAGAGATCATTCTCATCAATTTGGGCACCAACGACTTCGCTCACGGCACCCCTGACAAGCAAGGAGTTATGAATGCCTACCGGAATTTTCTACAGAATCTTCGCCATCACAATGCTTCCAGCCAAATCGTCCTACTAACGGGCTCCATGATGCGAGGAGAGCCGCTGGACATTCTGAAAAGCTGGCTGGATGAATTGCAGGCAGAATTTTCTCAAAGAGGAGATGGACAAATTCATCGTTTCGATCTCAGCCCCCAAGGCGAGCTAGGCTACGGCTGTCAGTGGCATCCCACCGAGGCCCAACACGAAAAAAACGGCCAGGAATTGGCCGCTTTTATTTCACAATTGCTCACTGATTGAAGAAAAAGGGTTCATTCTGCTCCCACATGCTCCTCCCACCTCAGCTTGCATAAATCTTGTCCATCAATTCGGAGATTTGCTGGAGGCGCTTGCGATCACCGCCACCGACTTCCGCAGAACCCCAACCCTGGTAGCCCACCTTGGCTAAGGCTTGATTGACCGCCTTCCAGTCGCAATCCCCTTCGGTCAATTTGACCTTGAAGCCCTCCCAGATGCCTTCCTCTACCTGCTTCTTGCGGCTGTATTCCTTGATGTCAATCTTGATGATGCGAGAGCCCAGCGCTTCGATCCAGTGCTCGGGCCAGCCATAGCGGACAATGTTGCCCACATCGAAGTACCAGCCAATCATTTCGTTGTCGAATTCGTCGATGTAGCGGGCCGCTTCCACCGGACTGATCAGGAAATTGTTCCAGACATTTTCAATGGCGATTTTGACCCCGGTCTCTTCTGCTACCGGGAGAATCTGACGAATTTCCTCTTGAGAACGCCGATAAGCATCCGCGTAAGAGGTCTCCTTGCCCACCACGCCAGGCACCAGCAAGACCGTCGTGCCTCCGTAGCGCTTGGTCGCTCTCAGGGCATCCTTCATGGATTCCCGCGTCTGCGCCCGAACCGACGGATCAGGATGGGAGAGCGGGAGTTTCCAGTGCAAGGAGTTGACGGTGCCAGGAATGAGAAGGCCCGTCTTGTCGCGGGCGGCCAAAATCTCCGCTTCGTTCAGGTCGTTGGGGCTATCTAGCTCCACGCCGTCAAAGCCCAGATCCTTGACCAGTTTGAATTTGTCCATCACCGACAACTCCTCTTTGATCATGCCAAATTTGAGGCTTTTTTTGATCAAAGGGCGCTGTGCTAGGGGAGCAGCCAGCGAAAAATCAGGCAGTGCTGCTGCCAGAGAGGCAGCAGCACTGAGTTTCAAAAATTCAGATCGTTTCATAAAGACAGAGGCTAGACAAATTCGGTAATCCCAGGTTTGGCTACAGGCGCGGATTCCCACTTCATGTCCCAGTCGTATTGGTCGATGTTGGGACCGAGTTGCTCCTCAGAAGCCATCATTTGTTCCAAGGTCAATTCCTTGCCCGTGTAGGCCACCATGCGTCCCCACAGGGCCAGCAGGGTGCTATTGGCCATCCACTCCCCATCGTTGATGTGCTCTCCGGCGCGAATCCCTGCAAAGAGTTCATCGTGCTCGGTTTGGTACATATTATTGGAGTCGCCTTTGTATTTCCAGGGATTGCGGCCTGTGATTTCGTGTTTGCGGCGAATGCAATCCACGTTCAGCATGCCTTCGGTACCCATGACTTCGACGGAGTAAGCCCGCTCGGTATCGTTTTGCTGGCGACTGAAGTGAAAGCCTTTGCTCCCATTTTCCCATTCGTACACGATCGCAAAGTGGTCAAACACATTGCCATAGCGATCTTCGATGCGGCGTTGACGCCCTCCGGTACCGACGGCCTTGACGGGCATTTTGTCGCCCATCGCCCAAACCATCATGTCGATGGAGTGAATGGCCTGCTCCATGATGTGGTCACCCGCCAACCAGTTGTAATACACCCAGTTGCGGAGTTGGTACTCCATATCACCCCAGTTGTCCTTGCGGGGGAATTCCCAAAGGTAGCCCGTGTTGTAGGTATTGTAAATGGTGGTAACCTCACCTACAGCTCCGTCCAGTACCTGACCGAAAGAAGCGCGTTTTGGGAAGTGATAGCGCCAGCAAAAGCCAGACATCAGGCTAGTGTCGTTTTGCTTGGCAATGCGGGCCGCTTCATAGACTTTCCGCAGGCCGGGCATATCTACCGCCATCGGCTTTTCCGCGAATACATGCTTCTTTTTCCGAACCGCATACAACAAATGATCTGGACGAAAAGCTGGTGGCGTTCCCAGAATGACAACATCCACGTCAGAGTCGATGAGCTTTTGATAGGCATCAAAACCCATGAATTTGTGTTCGTCGGCTACTTGAACCTTTTCTGGAAACAACTCCTTGAGGTTGGTGTAGGACTTTTCCATTTTGTCAGGGAAAATATCCGCCATCGCTACCAGCACCACATTGTCATCTGCGGCTAGCGCTTGACTTGCGGCTCCGGAGCCCCGTCCTCCACAACCAATCAACCCCACTCGGAGGGTATCAGAGTTTCCTCGGGCAAAGCTATTCTTGGGAAGCACCAAATTTGCGGCTAATGCACCTCCCACTGCTGCAGCAGAAGAAGTCTTTAAAAAATTTCGTCGAGTAGTACCAGTTTTCGGCTTCATATTGTTGGATGAGATTGGGTAAAAGGTTTGCAAGGATTGATTTTTTCCTTCTTTCAAGTAAACACCCATTTTCTTTTTCTGCAACTTCCCTCCCTTCGCCTTTCATCAATGAAACCAGCTATGGACCGTACCCTTCCTCACTCAACTTTGCTTCAACTCAAGCGCTGGAATACGCCCACCATCTACAATGGCTGGGAAATGATTACCCAACACGACCGCACCCAAGGGCACATGAATCTGGACGAAACCCGAGATTTTATGCCCCAAATGGGGCCAATGGTGGGCTATGCGCTCACGCTTCAGATCGAGCCCAGCAATGCCAGCCATGCCCAAGTCGCCAACGCTTGGGAGGACTATCGCGCCTATGTCGCCAGCCTCCCTGGTCCCAAAATCGTGGTGGTGCAAGATTTGGACAAGCCTAGGGTGATCGGCTCGATCTGGGGGGAAGTCAACGCCAACATCCACCGAGCTCTGGGCTGTGTGGGAGCGATTGTGGATGGCGCGATCCGGGACGTGGACGAAATGACCAATGCGGGCTTCAAAGCCTTGGCGCGGCGCTTATGTGTCGGCCATGCCTACGCGACACCCGTTCGCTGGGAGGTGGAGGTAGAAGCATTTGGCTGTCCGGTGAAACCTGGCGACCTGATCCACGCCGACAAACATGGATTCCTGGTGATTCCGCCAGAAGACCAGGCCCAACTCCTGGACGCCTCCCTCTTCATGGACCAGAACGAATGCAACACCTTCATCCAGGTCGCCAGAGAAAGTCATGGCCTATCCCGCCAGGAAATCGCCAGCCGCCTCAACGAAGCCGGCGCTCAATTCCGCGCCGCCGCAGAAGAGAAATTTGGACAGAAAGGGGAGTTTTGAGGTACCCTTTCCGCACCAGCCCCGTTTTCCCTCCGAAGGGAAAACAACCCGCTTTTCGGTGAAAAGTGACCCGAATTGTCGCTGACAAGGCATGCGGGTGTCTCCCTTTGGAGGGAGAGGTCAGCGCAGCAGAGGGAGGAACACAAGAAGCGAGATCGTTTCACTGCGGGAAGCGATAAACGGGATTGTCGTTGACAAGGAGGAGATTTGCTAGTGGCAATGTCCCCCGGACTTCCAGGCCGGGGAGAGGCTTCTTGCAACGTGCTGAACCCTTTCCACGCAGCCCCGTTTTCCCTCTCGAAGGGAAAACGACCCGCGTGTCGCTGACAAGGGAGGATCATTCCCCCCGTTTTCTTTGAAAACTGCCCCCCTCGTTCCGGCGCGACAGGCTCGGCGAGGGGGGCATGGTCATGTGGCCTCTGGCTCGTGGGAGTTGAACCCTTTCCCGCACCAGCCCGTTTTCCCTTCGAAGGGAAAACAACCCGCTTGTCGGTGACAAGGGAGGACCATTCCCCCCGTTTTCTTTGAAAACTGCCCCCCACGTTCCGGCGCGACAGGCTCGGCGAGGGGGGCATGGTCATGTGGCCTGTGGCTCGTTGGAGTTG
>JBCCCJ010000185.1:0-7832 GCA_039033615.1 Bacteroidota bacterium | reverse complement strand
GGAGCGATTCGTAGAGGATCAGAACTACATGATCTATCTCGCGCTGAAAAGTCCCAGCAATGATGTATTTGATCAGGAATTTCTTCAGTTGGCAGATGAGACTTTTGAGGGAGTGGCCAATTTGAAGGGCATTGATTCGCTTGTCAGTGCTACTCGTTTTCCCCAAATCAAGCGGAAAGGCATGTCCTTTTCGGCCAAGCCCTATTTTGAGTTTGAAGATCAAGCTGGGATCAATCGCTCTCGCAAGCGGATTGAGAAAGACAGCAGCATGGTGGGTCTGTTCATCACCCGCAACTACGAATACCTTTGCGCCTATACCTTCATCGACACGGCCATCTTTGATTCTCGGGAGCGAGATCTGTTGAGCGAGCAGCTAGAGCAACAACTGGAATCCTCCGGGCTGGAGTACGTCATCTCTGGCATCCCTTACATTCGCACTCGCTACGTATCGGTGATTGGCGAGGAGTTGGCCATTTTTGCCAGCACCTCCATCTTCCTCATCATCCTGGTACTGGCCTTGACCTATCGGAACATTTGGGGGGTATTGATTCCGATGATTGCTGTCTTGCTGGCACTGGTTTGGATTCTCGGGCTAATGGGAGCGACTGGCCAACACATCAACCTGATCAGCAACCTCTTGATCCCGATCATGTTTGTGGTAGGCACCTCGGATGTGATTCATCTGGTCACCAAATACCTCACCGAAATTCGAGCCGGGGAATCCAGAATCCTAGCCATTCGGACCACGCTCCGCGAGATTGGGATTGCCTTATTTTTCACCAGTCTGACCACCGCCATTGGATTCGCCTCCTTACTTGTATCCAAAGTGCCACCGATTCGGGTATTCGGATTGTATGCTGCCATTGGGGTCTTGTTCACCTTTGTGATCAGCATCGTCTTTCTCCCCAATGCCCTCCTTCGCCTACCAAAAGAACAATTTCTCAAAACTGCAGCGCTAGAGAACAACCCAATCTGGGAACGCTGGTTGCAGCGGTTGTACGACTTGACGACCACTCGGAAAAACCTGATTGCCGGAACTTTTGCCGTGGTGCTCGTGGGATGCCTCTTTCTCATTCCCGTGATTCCGACCGATACCTATTTGATTGAGGACATTGGGAAAAACGATCCCATTCGCAAGTCTCTGGAATTCTTCGAAGACAATTCTTATGGCCTCCGCCCTTTTGAGTTGGGGATTCGGGTCAAGGATAGCAGCAAGAGTATCATGGATCGGGAGATCCTGGTAGAACTCGACAAAATGGAACGCTGGCTGGAGGACCAGGGAGAATTCAGTCCCTTTCTATCTCCGGCCTCTCTGGTGCGAGAGACCAATTATCTTTCTCGTTTCAGTCGAGAACAGCACCGTCGCATCCCCGATACGCAGGAAGAGATTGACGAGTTGGTTTCCCTCACCCAGTTGAATGGCGGAGATGCCTTGTGGGATCGCGTCGTAACCAAAGATGGCAAGGATGGCCGGATCTCCTCTCGCCTGCCTGACATTGGTACCGATGCCTTCGAAGTGCTCTACGCTCGCCTGGATAGCTTTGTGATCGCCGAATCGGATACCAACCTGTTCAGCTATCGGGCGACCGGACACGCCTTCCTCACCGAGCATAATCTGAAATACATTCGCAGCAGTCTGCTCGCTGGTTTGAGCATTGCCTTTGTGGTGGTAGGTCTGTTGATGGGACTGCTGTTTCGTTCCTGGCGAATGCTGCTGGTCAGCATGCTGCCCAATGTCATTCCTTTGTTGCTCACCGGAGGCGTCATGGCCTTATTTGGCATCACCCTCACCGCTTCTACGGCCCTGGTATTTGTGATTTCCTTTGGCATCGCCGTAGATGACACCATCCATTTCCTGACCCGCTATCGGTTGGAAATTTCGCAGGGCCATACCGTAGATGAAGCCATCCGTCAAACCATTCTCGGTACTGGCAAAGCTATGCTGATCACTTCCCTGATCTTGATGGGCGGCTTCATCGTTTTGGTGATTTCCGATTTTGGCGGCACCTGGGCCGTGGGGATGTTCACCGCTCTGACCATCGTCTTCGCCCTCCTGGCAGATCTGTTGTTGTTGCCAATTTTATTGCGGTGGGTATTCCAGAAAGAGCGAAAGGCAGAGGGAAAACTTTGATGAGGGCTGGATTTTTTGCATTTTGAAAAAGCAGTACCTACTCTCTTGACCTGATGTTTCGCCTACCTACTTGCTCTTAGATGAAAAAGAGAACCCTCCTTGTCATCCTTGCTTTGGTGCTGGGGTTGAGCTACTTGCTGATGTGGCCAGTAGAGGTTGACCCACAATTGTGGTACCCGCCAGCCGCCCCTACGCTGTCTGAAGCGCCTTATCAGGCCAACGAAGCCCTCACGGCTGCAACTTGGTTAGAGACCGAACCGTTCGGCGTGGGGCCCGAGGATGTGGCGGTTGACAGCATTGGTCGAATTTATGGCGGTCTGCTCAATGGTATCATCCTCCGCTATCAGCCGGATGGCAGCAAGCCTGAAATTTTCGCCGAGACAAATGGTCGGCCTCTCGGCATGACCTTCGACAAAGAGGAAAATCTCATCGTCGCGGACGCAATCAGAGGATTACTTTCTGTGGATCGGATCGGGCAAATCACCGTTTTGGCGACTTCTGCTGGCGGAGAGGTCCTCCACTTCACCGATGACCTCGACATCGCCGAAGATGGCAAGATTTATTTCTCGGATGCCTCCTCTCGCTTTGGGGTCCACAACTGGCGAAACGACCTACTGGAGCACCGGGGCAATGGGCGCCTGCTCGTGTATGATCCTGCGACCAAAACCACCGAGGTACTGCTCTCAGACCTTTATTTTGCCAACGGGGTGGCAGTCAGCGCTGATCAGCAATCCATCCTCTTCAATGAGACGGCCAAATATCGGGTTCGCCGCTATTGGCTCTCTGGCCCCAAGGCAGGCACCGCCGAAGTTTGGATCGACAACCTTCCCGGTTTTCCCGACAATCTGTCGCGAGGAAGTGAGGGCATCTATTGGGTAGCGATTCCCTCTCCCCGGAATTCGATGCTGGATCATTTATTGCCTAAGCCCTTTCTGCGAAAAGTGGTGCATCGACTGCCCGAAGCGGTCCAACCCAATCCCACTCGCTACGGCATGGTCCTCGGTTTGGATGAAACCGGGCAGGTGCGCCATAACCTTCAAGCTACCGACGGTGATATCGCCTTCATCACCAGCGTCAAGGAAGTCAATGGGACCTTATACCTGGGAAGCCTGGAAGAACCAAGGATCGGCATTCTGGCGCGGCCATAAAAAACTCTCCCTTCAGAATGATGAATTCTTCCAGGAGAGCCAAATGAAACGGGTCAAATTCGTTATGCGGCAGCTATGACGCCCTCCCTTTTGTCAGGAGGAGAAGCCGGGGGAGCTTTTCGAAATAAGCTTACCATCAAAAAGAGCAGGAATTCAGCCAGAGGAATTATCAAAAAGGGCACAAATATCGCCCAGACCATCAAGTACTTGGTCCAAAAAAAGCGCGCACAAGCTACGTGTAATAGGACAGGCACCTGTCCAAACATGCTTTCTCTTACTTCTTGACGCTGGCAGGCCCGATACAGCTCCATCGGATGATTGATTTCTCGGGGCACTCCATAGGAATCCATGGCAGCGTGTAGGATACTCCTATTGATGGTGGTAGCCAGGGCGTACTGGTAGGAATCTTTTTCCACATCCATTTGCGCCGCCATCTGATCAGTGATCCAGACATCTACTGAGACATCTTCTTCTTCTGACCAATCTGCTTCTGGCAGCCATGCGATGACCGCTCCGGTATATTCCGCAGCGTAGGTGATGGCAGGTTCAGAAACCACGTCGATATAGCGATCAACAGTCGCATGGATTCCCTTGACTACCCCTAGGCATCCCCCAATCACTCCAAATAAAATCGGCAGATATACGTAGTTCAGCCCAGCTACAAAGGTCCATAGTTTCATGGGGCGTTTCAGCCAGCGCTTTTTACCAGCAATGATTACCAGCAGTATCCCTATGAGGAACCCACCGAAACCAAAGAGGAAACTATGTCCTGCCAGATTCCAAAAAGCCAATTGGAGCTCGTTCAGGAGGTTGTCGATGAACCAAAATGCGGTCTTTTTCATGTCAGAAAGGTTGTGGATTGATGTTTGAAAAGAGGGGGGTAGGTAGCGGGGATTGAGTCCCCCGATCAGGATTTTAGCACCCTGATTGGGGGGTTACTTGCGGC
This sequence comes from Bacteroidota bacterium, assembly GCA_039033615.1. GTDB lineage: Bacteria > Bacteroidota > Bacteroidia > J057 > J057 > JBCCCJ01. The sequence goes on along the minus strand of JBCCCJ010000185.1, from coordinate 3,607 downwards.
CTCGCGTTGATCATTGCTTCACAAAGCGGGCTTGGTACGTCTGGGAGTTGGTCCGAAAGTGGAGTTGGTAGATTCCTTCAGGCAGGTGGTGGACCGCTAACTGAAGGGTCTGGCCTTGGGGCTCAGCAGGCGGCATAGCGACCAATTGCCCGGTTTGGTCATAGAGGTGCAGCGCTTCCAGCCTCTCTCCAGCGGGTATAGGTACGTTCAGCCACTCGCGGGCAGGGTTGGGATAAACCTGAAGGGTGGGGCGAGGAGGATGCAGGAAGCCCGTGGTTGGTGTGCCGATGACTTCGATGTCATCAAGGTAAAAGCCATCTATGCCAAGATATCGGTCTCCATGTTGCTGAAAACGGACGATGACTGAATCAGTAGGCTGCAATCCCAACTGATCCATAGAATCAGAAAGATGCAGGACATACGCTGCGTAGAAATTGGGGATATTCTCGAAATCAAAACTTTTGAGCTTGACGAAATTCCGTCCTCCGTCATCGCTCAGATAGATGCCATCATCCAAGTGGTTGGCTTCTCCCATATCTCTTAACCAGAAACTCATTCTTACCTCCTCTTGCCCCTGTAGATCAAGCAAGAGATCGAGAGCGACGGTGGCTAGTCCATCACTACAACGTTTTCCTAATCCTACCGCATAAGCTGAGTTATTCCCAAATCCAGATATTACCTCCACGAGATTTGAGGGTCGGGTGACAGGTTCTCCCGTATTGATGACTACATGATCATCAGCAAAAGGGCGTTTCCACATATTTCGGAGCGTCCCCTGTTCAAAACCTTCAGCAAATGGCAATTCAGCATGCTGATAATCGGACACATACACCTCGATTTCATCAAAATAGATGGAATGATTCCATCGCTCTCCATGTTGTTGGAAGCGAATGATGAATTGATCGCTGAGACTTAGGTTGGCTTGGTTTGCAAGTGAATCAACGTCTAAGGGAGGGAAACTACCATACTGACTGCACCAGTCGGAAGGCTCAAAATCAAAGACTTTTTCAAAGGAGAGTCCCCCATCATCACTGAAGTAGATCCCGTCGTCGATTTGGGTAACGTCTCCCGATGCCCATATCTGAAAACTCAGTTCTACCCCGGACAAACCGGCGAGATTCAAGTGAAGATCTACCGATTGCGTAGAAGGCCCATCACTGCAATCTTTGGTGAGCGCGAGTCCATAACTGTTATCCAAGCCAATTCCGCTCAACACTTCACCAAGGCCCGAAGGACGGGTAATGGGTCCGCCGTTCTGAAGAATAGCCGTCAGTTCGGAGGAACGGTGCGCCCAGGTATTTCCTAGGGTACCCGTTTCGAAGTCGTCTGCAAATGGGGTAGCAGAAGAAAGCGGAAAATAGACCAGATCTGGCACATAGACTTTCACTTCGTCGAGATAAAAGCCATCGGACCAATAGGGTTGCTCACCCTCTTGTTGGAAGCGAATCACAAATTGACTGCTTAGGTGATTCAGGCCAGCCTCTTGAGCCAGTTTGCTCACCTGAATGGGCGGCAATTGGCCATAAGCAGTACACCAATCGCTGGGGTGAAAGTCCACCACTTTGACAAAGGTATTGCCCCCATCATCGCTAAAGGAGATCCCGTCATTGAAATGAGTTTCATCCGCATAATCCTCGATCCAGAAGATCAATTCGACATGGGGGTAGGCACTCAAATCAAGGTCAAGGTCTAAGGTATTGAGTACCAGTCCACCCGGATGACCACTTTTGCTCATCCTAACCGCAAAATCGCCACTACCGTCGATCCCTTCATTAGCAACGACCTCTACGACCCCATTGGAGCCAGTCATAGAAGGGCGGGGCGTCCATGCCGGTTGTAGCGTCCCGGTATTGAAATCATCCTCAAAAATCATGGTCTGAATGGCTTGGGCAGGAAGGGTGAGGCTCGCCATGCACAAGAGAAACAGGACATAAAAATGCTGGCTCCCAATCGGGAGATTGACAAAAAGTTTCATTTGATTGAAAAGCTTAAGGGTAAAAAGAAAAATGAACAGCGTTGAAAAGCCTATCGAAGGAGGTAGCGAACCCCCAGGGTGTAATGTCTCCCCCCGAATCCACGGGTATAGCCACCCAGGAAGACGGTAGGGACCCAGTCTATACTGATCGCCAAGGGAATGTCATATTCCTCCAATGAATACTCTGTCCCAAGGTAGCCTTGAATGCCCAGGCTGGTCGTGCCATAGGTCTCTCGACCAAACCAAGTCTGATCGTAGGACCAGAGATAAATCGAAGCTCCCGCCCCCGCATACCAAGTCAAGTGCTCCAGCCCATCAATCTCCATAGGTTGCTGATGCAGCAAGGCCGCACTGAAGTTGAACCACTGGTAGCGATAGCCCCCTCGGGTGCCGATGTGGGCCTCGACCGCCTTGGTTTCGCTGAGAAAAGTCTTGGCGGACAGAGAGGTCGGGTAGCCCAAGCGCAGACCGACAGCGGTCTGATAGGGTTGAGCCTGGGCCAGGCCAACAAGGCAGCAGGCCAGAATCAAAAAGCAAAAGCGTAGGATTGACTGTTTCATGAAAAATAGGTTGAAGATGGAAAAATGATTGGTGTACATCTAGTTAGTTCCCTTTCGGTCTTCGGTATACCCAGCGGTTCGAAACTTTTTTCATTTTTTTCTCAAAAAAGACCTGGAATAATTGAGCAGGAAAGGAAGAAAATGAATGCGATACATCAGGTTAGTTCCCATTGAGAGGCAGATATCCCCAGGGAGAGTGGATTTTTTTCATTTTTTCTCAAAAAAGCCTCGGGACTTTGAATTGTGCCGCTTTTGGAATAGCTTCCCTCTTCGAACAAAACGGGTCCCTCAATCTTTATTAGCTTCTTTTCTTAACTCGAAACCTGTTGAGATTCATGAATTTTCGTACGATGCTTTTTTGGAGCTGTAGCCTCGCGCTTGGCTTGATGTTGTATGCTTGTTCGGCAGAGCCCCCTCGCACACCAGAGGAGTTGCTGGCGGAGGCGGAGGAATTGGTGGACTGGTCCCGGTATGAGGAGGGATTGGAGCGAAGCAAAGAAGCCCAGATCCTTCTACTCGAAGAAGCGCCTATCGATAGTTTGCTATTGCTCAGGGGATATTTCTTGGCGGCTTTGGCGGCAGTCCATATAGACCTGGATACTATGGATGTGTATGCGGACAAGTTCTTTGCTCTCCCTCTCAGGCATAACAAGAAATTTGCAGCAGACTCGGCTTATTTAGGCGGTATCCTTCAAGTCCAAGCGGCTAATTATTTCGAAGCGTATCAGTTGATGGAACTGTCCAGATCAAGATATTGGATACACGACTCTACGGATAGAGTGATTCAGGCGAAATGTCTAATGAATAAAGCCAATATCTTTCAAATCGTAAACCAAGGAGACAGTGCAGCCACCAATGGAAATCTCGCCCTAGACTTATTAGAGGGTTCTCTTCCAGAGAATCACCCCTTAATCGGAAAAGCACATAATCTACGGGGGCTTGGATACATGAAGTCAAATCAACGTTGGAAAAGTGAGGCAGATCTACGGCGTGCATTATCCATTTTCGAATCACAGCTCCCACCTAACCACCATGAGATCGGTTATGTGCTGAACAATTTAGGCATGCTATT
>JBCCCJ010000184.1:0-7884 GCA_039033615.1 Bacteroidota bacterium | reverse complement strand
TGCAACAGGGGGGCGGTCTCTGGTCCCAACGAGTTGATTTCTCCGTAGGGAGCGTTCTCTTTGCCGTAGGTGTGCGGGGCTTCTTGGTCCCACTGACTCTTGGGCACAATGTAGCCAATGAGGTCATTTGCCAAACCGATGACGAGGGGGTGCTTGCCGGGCATCAGGGGACGAAGCGGAGGAATTTCCAGAGGGGACAAGGCATAATCCTGGCCTTCTGGCGCTTCTACCCCACCATTGATGATTTCGGGATAGATTTCGCCGGGCACTTGCAGACAGGAGATCGAACCAAATTCCCAATAGGCAATCTCGCTTCGCATGTGCATCCAGCGGGACATGCCGCGTTGCAGCACGCCCAAGGCCGCACCCAGCCGAAAGAGGGGATTGACCAAGGGGATATCGAGGGTCTTGGCCCGTAAACTCAGGCTGGCCGCTTGAATGGTATCTGCCTGCGCCAAGGAAGCCAGTCCCAGGAGGGCCAATTGCTGGCCTTGTGCGCGAGCTTTGTCAAAGGAAGGGGCCAGATAGCTGGTGTCGGCAAAGGGATCCTCGATAGAGGTCCGCGGATCAGTGGTCATCAGGCCGCCGATAGAGCCGTTGACATAGACGGAGGTGCCACCAAGGCCAGGTACCACCAAGCTATCGCCGTCAAATACGCCTTTCTCCACGCCCTCCCGCACGAAATGCGGAAAATCAGAAGTAATCATCAGGTTGCGGCTCCAAAGCGTTTCGGGGTGATTGGCCCAGCAGATCAGCGTCCCTAGCGTGGTATCCGCTTCCGCATCCAGAGCCTGAATCAGGTGCAAAGCCGGGTCATAGACCTCGGGTTTGCGGGTGTCTGCCAACATGGGGAGGGTACCTTCCAGGTTTTCACCGATGCGGAGATAGGCGGGTCGCTGGGCACTCCGGGCTTGTTCTACCGCTCTAGCGGTCTGTGAAATGACCAACTCCATATACTCGGGGTCAATGCCGGAACGATAAGGGCTTTCTCCCCACATGCCCACCAGATCCGGGCTCTCGTGTACGTGGGTGCTGATCACCGTTACATAGTCCAGGCCCGCTGTTTCGGAAATTCGCTTCCTCACCCGCACCACATCGTCATGCCCAAAACCAATCGCATCTATGGCCACCAAAGCCATGGCGGTTTGTCCATCATCAATGACCATTGCACGCGCCCAGAGGGAGTCATGCACCCCATTTGCGGCGCGCTTTTGATTGAAGCCCGCCAGCCAGACCGCATCAAACTCCCCATTGCCATTCAGATCTTCGAAGGTATCCCCTTTTTCTGGTTCATATTTCGCATTCCCATTGATATCCTCCCAGCGATCAGGAACCTCTGGGGTGATGGATTGCTTGGCAAAGCCCATCTGAAATGCACCCGCCTCTTTCGCTGCTATGTCCACATCCACTTCATACCCATCAAAACGATCCCGGAGGTTGTAGCCCATCCAGGCCATCAGCAAGAGTACGACGGCAACCAAAATCAAAGCGATGCGGAAGAGAACACGTTTCATTATCCTAGAGAATTGGTGGATTGGATAATTAGGTAAAGTAGCGTGGCTTTCCAAAACGCGAGGAAGATTTATGAAATTCTCTGACAATGATGTGATCTGACAGCGAGGCGGTCTGACAAGATACTGGTCTGACATCTGGCTTCTCCCCCCTATTCCTGCAACTGAGAGAACAGCTTGGCCTCCCCTTGTTTCAAAAGAATGAATTGATCAGCGGATAGGTCGGTAAAGGTCTGCGCCTCTGCGCCGGGCCAATGAACCGTCAGGGTGTCCACTTGAGTTGCGGGACCCAGTCCCCATTGCCCGGCCAGGGGAGAGGCTCCGAAACTGCCTCCACTATTGAGGGTGAAGAAGCGCTCCTCTCCGGTATTGAGTTTCAGATGGATTCTTGCCCCTATTCCACTTCGATTGCTTTGCTTCCCTTCCAGGCGAACGTTCAGCCAGTGGTGTTCTCCTTCATAGGTATTCTCGAACAGTGCGTTGGCATAGACATCTCCTTCATAGGCGCCTCCCATGACCGCAAAAATGTCCTGGTCTCCATCCTGATCCCAATCTGCGAAACTGATGCCGTGGCCTTTCTGAATGTGCGCCAATCCGGAGGAGAAACTGACCTCCCGGAAGCCTTTTCCAGATTCATTAAGAAAGGCCCGATTAGGCACGACCACTTCCAGATTCGGTTCTCCGGTACCCAGATAAAGATCCAGCCAGCCGTCATTGTTGAAGTCTCCAACATTGCTCCCCATGGCAAGCATGACCTTGTCCAAGCCCAATTCTGGGGCGACGTTGGTGAAGGTGCCATTCCCGTTGTTGTGCCACAGGCGGGCTTTGTCGGCAGGCGTATTCATGCCCAAACGATCCCGGACTACATCTTCGAGGGCATCCCGATCTTCTCCAATCTGCAAGCCCGATACATAGATGTCTTCCCATCCATCGTGATTGTAATCAAAGGTCCAGGTAGGAAAAGAAGATACCGCGCCTCCAAGTCCCGCCTCTGTGGTTCTCTCCTTGAATCGAAAGGGTTGTTTGTCATCCGGCCCTTGATTCATCAGCAGGATGTCTGCTCCTTTTTGGGTAGATACAAACAGGTCTGGATAACCGTTGTGGTCAAAATCTGCCGAAGCAACGCCTTTGACAAAACCGATCTTGGCTGCCCCCACTTTCGGAGCTAAGTTCAAAAAGGTCCCATCTTGCTGATTGTGGTACAGTTCACAAGGATGCAAATCCGAAAAGATGGGGGTTTCGTTGCCGATGAAGACATCCAGCCAGCCATCGCCATCAAAATCCCGCCAAACCGCCGTTTGGGTGGGCAAGGCAGATTGGAGGCCCGCTTTCCAACTGACATCTGTAAATCCTTTCCCCAACTCGTTGTGCAACAAACTGTTAGGCAATTCACCCAGGGTATTCATCCAGCCACCCCGAAGGAGTAAGACATCTATCCACCCATCGTTGTCATAATCAGCAGGCATGAGATTCAGCCCCCCGGTGATACCTGTGAGGCCCAGTTTTTCGGTACGCTCGACAAACTGCCCAGCAGATTCCTGCAAAAATACCCGCAGCTGCTCTTCTGGTCCCCAGCCGGACATCATCACGTCCAGCCTACCATTCCGGTCAAAATCTTCCACCACAACTCCTCCAGAGAGCCCTACCACATCCAATCCCAGTTGAGGAGCGACATCCTGAAAACGAGGACCTCCGCCTTGATCCTGAAACAAAGAATCCGACAAAGCAAAGGCCACATCAGCTAGCTCTTCTCCCAACGTCATCTTCGCCAAGCTTAACAACCAGCGCCACTTCAAGTTGGTGGAATCGGTTTGGAGCAGCTCTCCATATAAGGCTGCTGCTCGTTGGGAACCCAAGGGTTGATGATGGTGCTGCCCCTCCACCTGAATCGGCAAAATACAAGAAGCAGATCCGTGATTCATGAGACAGTTTTCCTGCTCCCCTAGTCGTAGATAGGCCAAGGCTTCGTATTCCTTCAGCATCACAAGGTTCTGCTGCTTAGCGGCTTCCGGCCAATCTGGATCAGCGCTCAACTCTGCCTGGAGACTCTCAAATCGCTCCGCAGCCAGTTGGGAATTGCCTGCCCGAAGGTGATCGACTGCCGCCAGAAATTCTGCTTCAAATCGTTGGGGCACATCTGTTGCGTTAGCAGCTAGCTCTTCATAGTGCTTCGCGCGCAAGGCATTGCGAAAGGTGTTTTCTACGATGTGACTTGCCGTTCGCTGTTGTTCCAGCAATTGCAGGCCTGGATCAGATGGCTGACAAGCCCATCCGCCTATGATCAGGATGATCCACAGCTGCCATTGCCCTTTCATATGTGAGTTAGATTTCTGCTTCCCACCCCACAATCTCATCTATGGTTCCGGTAGAAATGGGGTGGTAGCTGGCACGGGCTTCGTCATAAATGGAGCGAGCCATCTCTTCATAGCCGTTGTCCATCAGGGCCTGATACAGAGGCTTGAGGAATTTCCGCCGTCCTACGCTGGCCAGGAAATCCCGCATCGCGGGGAAAGCCACTTCATATTTCGCCTGTACTGAGCGGAGATACCACCGACATTGTACTTCGCTATTGGTGCTTTGGGTGAACTGGAAAGTTGAATCCAATTCCGCCAATTTCTCGGCCCCGATGGAAGGAGGCAACACCCGAATGAAGTGTAGCCACTCGTGGGAAGACCATCCATTGATCTCCAATTCCGCGGGGGGAACCCCAGCAATCCAAGATTTGACCGCATCTTCTACGGCAGAAAAACGAGAAGACTCAGGTGCGGGGAGGTTGCTAGGAATTCCGGTGCCGTAGATCCATTCTTCTAGCTGAATGGCTTGCCACTTTTCTTCCTCATTTTGGAAGAGTTCGGTTTTGACTCTCTCGACAAATGCCTCGGTGTGCATGGATTGAAAAGCATTTTGATCAAAATATGTTGCCAAAAATTGATCAAAAGTCTCCCTGCCAACCGTCTCTTCCAGCAATCGCAAGAAATAATAACCTTTGTCATAAGCAATGGAGGTCATGCCTTCATCTGGATTTCGCCCTTTCAATTCGAGTGCCAAGCGAGTGTCAGGATTGGTTAATCCCATGATGCCTACTTCTTCTTTCAAGTCAGACAGGCTGATCGTAGCCAGCATTTCCGCATAGTCCCGACCTTTTAGCTCCTCCATGATCCGCATTTCGAAGTACACGGTGAAGCCCTCATTCAGCCAGAAATCATTCCAGGTAGCATTGGTAACCAGGTTACCAGACCAGGAGTGGGCCAGTTCGTGCGCCACCAGAGACACCAAAGAACGGTCTCCGGCAAGGATGGTCGGCGTCGCAAAGGTCAAACGGGGATTCTCCATGCCACCAAAGGGAAAACTCGCTGGCAAAATGATGAGGTCGTATCGGCCCCAGCGGTAAGGTCCATATAGTTTTTCGGCGATGGTGATCATTTCCTCCACTTCTGCGAATTCGTATTTGGCCGCTTCCAGTACAGAAGGTTCTGCATACACCCCGCTGCGAGCTCCCAAGGAAGCAAATTCAATTTCTCCCACTGCCAACGCCAGCAAATAAGCGGGGATTGGGGTATCCATCCGAAATTCATATACGCCACCAGGCGCTAGTTCAGTGGGATTTTCCGCGCTCATCAAGGCCAGGAAACCATCTGGAACTTTTACGGTCGCGTGATAGGTGAAGCGAATGCCGGGGCCATCCTGAATCGGCACCCAGGTACGGGCAAATACCGACTGCGATTGGGTCAGCAGAAACGGCTTGTCTCCAGCCGTCAACTCGGCGGGAAGAAATTGCAGGGCAATTGCTTGCGGAGAAGTCTTATAGGTAACCTGGACGGAGCGAGTGTTGGATTCCAGTGGAATGATCAGGGCTTGTCCCAGGTGGGGATCAGCCTCTCCCATCCGAAAATCCCCGACAGACTCTCCTCCTTTTCCGTCAGACAGCACCACCGATTCAATGGTCAGGTCCCAGGTATCCAGGATCAATTCTTTTGCTTTGGGGGCTTTTTCCAGCTCCAGGGTAGCAGTTCCCATGATCTGGCTGCTATCGAAATTCACTTGGATGTCCAGGTCCAAATGCTTGACTTTGGCAATCTCTGGCTGTGCAAAAGAATGCGGATCCTGAATCGCGACTGAAGCAGGTGGCGTGTTTTTACAGGCCTGAATCATCAACAGACTGACACACAGGACAAAAAAAGGACGAAATCTGGAAAATGACATTCGCATGTTGGTTCAAAAATTGGGGCGTAAAATTAGCTGAATTGCGCAAAAAAGAAAAGGCAAATGCTTGTGCCTGCAGGAAAAGCTCTGCTTCCCCAGAGTTTTGCTAGTGCTTTGTCAATTGATAAGGGATGGGCAGATGGTAGGGGATTTTTTTGCAGTTCAAGGCGAAAAATCTGAGTTTGGCGGGCCGAAGATCCCGACTCTCGGGTCCAAGCGAAGATTTTTCAACGCCGATCATAGATGCCGATTCATCGGCAGATGCGGAAAAAGACACACCAAATACCCATCAATCGGTAGTTGACACAGCATTAGTTTTGGTTTCTCTTGAGTTTGACCCAACATCTTGTGAAGCGCCTCCTTTCGTCTCTTCTCCCCACTCATTGGAGTCTGTTGCTGTTGGCAGCGATTTACCTCATGACCAGGAATCCATTTGCCAGCTTTGGGGATTCCTTGGGGATGCTCTACCATGCCAGCCTGGGAGTTGACTGGGCCACCAATGCGACCAGCCATTTTTTGTACGTCAACTTCTGCGCACTCAGCCTGAAGCTCCTTCCCTTTCTGGATCAAGTGCTAGTGCTGAGTTTGATCTCCTGGGCATTCGCCTTGCTGAGTCTTCATCGTTTCGGGCAACTCCTGAAACTTGCCGGAAGTAGCGAAGGCTTGGCTGCTTTCCTGCTTTTGGTCATGGGCCTGAGTTTCACCTGGTGGCGGCAAGCGGTGATGATCGAGGTGTACACCCTCAGTTGTTGGGTGGGATTGAGCGTCGTCTGGGCCATGGTCAAGGACGAACTAGCCTCCCAAAAGAAGAATCAACAGGCCTGGCTCATTGGACTTTGGTTGGGATTGGCTCTGCTGGCCCACATTCAGTTTGTGTTGTTGACCCCAGTAATCGGTTGGCATTTCTGGCGAAGAAGAGCTTCTGGAATATCTCCCGCATTGGGAACGATTGGCGTAACCATCTTGGTAAGCAGTCCCTTGTGGATATTGCCTTTGCTATTGGGCACCCATTCCCTCAAAGCCGTTTTCTTCGATCAGGGCTATCAGGATCAGGTCCTCCAAACCGATTTGGCTTCCTTGGTGAAAGGGAGCTTGCGCAGCCTCGGGTATTTGCTCTATAATTTTCACGTATGGGTAGCTCTGATCGCCTGGGGTTTGTGGAAAAACTGGCAGAAAAACCGCTATTGGCTCTGGCTCGCAGGCTTGGGCGGAGGACCGCTGTGGGTCTTTGCGATGCGCTACGATGTCACCGACAACTACGTCTTTTTCCTGTTTCCTTATTTTTTGCTGTGGTTGGCCGTGGGAGCAGGGATAAAGGGGCAGGGGTCAGGGAATAGGGAACAGGGTTCAAGCCCTCTTGCGGAGGAAGATCTGCGCGAAGGAGAAGGGGGTTGGGGGATGAACAGCGAGCAGGGGGCAGAGAGCAAGGAACAGGGTTCGCAGCCCAAGGCTGTCCCCCGGGTTGAAAATCCCGCAAGGCGGGAGGGGGGGCGCAGGGGGAGGAAACCAAAGACAAGGAACAAGGATCAAAGGTTCCCGATGCTCGGGATCTCACTGCGTTTGACAGGGATCGAGGTTCCATTTTTTCGAAATCAACCAATCCCCCTCTGGTTGATTTTGGCAACAGCGCTTTGCCTTTCCCCCCTGGTGTACGCCACGGCCTGGAAGGTCGCCGAACAAGTCCCCAGCGTACAAGAATTTGCGGAGCCTAAAGCCTACAAAGGCGGGGTTCGCTACTATCTTTGGCCAGGTCAAGCCTACAGTCCAGACCCCCTGAAACTTGCCAAGGCCATTTATCTCGGTGAGCAACTCCCAAACCCAGATTTTGACCGCTACCCGATCACAATCGCTTACCTCAAATCCAGAAATCTTCTCCCTGCCCAAAAGGATTCTTCTGAGGAAAAGTGATTTGATTTCCCCCTTCCCCTCTGTAATTTGCTGCTAAACTACTACTCGCATGTCAGATACCTATATCCTCGCCCTGGACCAGGGAACCACCAGTTCTCGCGCGATCCTATTCGATCAAACCAGTCAAATCGTTGGGGTAGCCCAACAGGAGTTCACCCAGTTTTTTCCCAAATCTGGCTGGGTGGAGCACGATCCCTTGGAGATTCTCAACTCTCAAATGAGTGTGGCCAAGGCCGTTCTGAAAAACCATCAGGTTTCTCCT
>JBCCCJ010000183.1:0-7886 GCA_039033615.1 Bacteroidota bacterium | reverse complement strand
GTTCTTTCTTCCCAGTTCTTCGTCAAAAAAACCTCATTTGGCCCGCCAACCACTCGGTGTTGATTCCTCTACCTGGAAAAAAATAACGGCGCGAAAAGGGGAAGTTATTTTTCGAGTGTTCCTAAGATTCAGCCCAAATGAATGATAGAGGGCCTGAGAATTATCATGTGTATTGCCGGTCCTCTCAAAGGTCGTCTGTTGATTGCTTGAACCAAATCGGTAGGAGAAACTTACCCATGGGAGGATCCCAATGGGTTGGAGGAAGTTGTCTTTCTTTCCCCAAGGGGTCCAATGGTAGCCGACCATAAGACCCGCTCTGAGATGTTCGGTGTTCTGTCGCTCTCGGGTAATGGTCTCTTCGAGCAAACTCCAATGGTATTCAGCATGGGGGCCGTAGAAAAAGTCTCGGTACCATTTGTTGGTCCCCACATAGCGGGACCATACGAGTCGAAGGGATCGAGCATTCTCCTTGATCCCAGTAGTGTAATAATAGGAATTGTCGAAGCTTGGGGCTTGATCGAAGCCCAAAAAGACCTGATTCAGCCCAGATTGACCAGCTATCCAGAGGGAGTACCCATCAGAATTGGTATAGGAAAGCAGGTTGGTTTGGAGGGAAAGTTTCACGTTTCCTTCTCCACCTTGGGCCCAAAGAGATTGGAGCGCCACCAATTGGACAAGAATCAAAAAAAATCGTCTCATCATTCCGTGATTGATTGACTACCACAAAATTATGACGATTGATTCCTGAGAACTCTCAACATTTGTAAAGAGTTTTTTCTTGCAAAGTCTTAGAGCTCATTCTTTGCTCCTGATCCGACTGAGTTGGGTAGGGGTGATGCCAATCATGCTGGCAATGGAGCGTAGAGGGAGTAGGTTCAGCAGGTCTGGATTGTGTTCCAAAATGAATTGATAGCGCTCTTTGGCAGAACCTTTGAGGAAGAGAATAAATCTCTCTCCCAATTCGATGGTCCGTTCCGCGATGCTCTCTCTGATGAAAATGTTGAGCGCCAGGTTTGTTTCCAGCAACGCTTGGACCTTGGGTACAGGAGCGACCAGGACCCGAGATTCTTCGATCAGTTCTATCACTATGGGGGTAGGGACCTTACGCCTGATGCTGATCATATCTGCGATCAGGTTATGCTTGGCAGCCAAGCGACCCGTTATCTCATCTCCGTTGTCCTTCACGAAGAAAGATCTGGCACTCCCTTCCATGATAAAGCCCAATTGCGAACTGATGGTGCCAGCCTCCTTGAAGATGTACCTTTTGGGATAAACCTTTTCCCTGAACATCTCCAGGATCTCCGTGATCTCCCCCTCTCTGGGGTTTTTTACGTGGGTACGGATGAAGGCTTCAAACTGGGATTTCATACGACAGACCTTAGAGAGAGATAAGGTATTACTTTTTCTCCACATAAGGTCTGATGAGCAGGAAATAGGACTTGCAACAGAAAAGCAGCTAAGTGATACTCAAAAAACAACTTGGACCTTTTCACTCGTTCTTTCTTCCCATCTCTTCGTCAAAAAAAGCCTCATTTGTCCCGCCAAATTCGGTTTTTCTTCCTTGATCTGGAAAGAAATATCTACGCGAAAAGAGGAAGTTATTTTTCAAGTCTCACTCAGCATCGCAATGCCGGGGTGCGGAGTGGTTCCAGGCAAATATCAGCGTGAGGCCCAGGCTATCTCTTTCCAGGATTGTCCCCGCGGAGTCCCTCTGAATCGCCTCTAGGAACTCTCCGTCATCGGTATAGGTAAATGTCCTTTTAAGGGGCAGCACCTTTGTCTGATAGGTACACCACTTCTTTCAGCCTTCCCGCTTCGTCATAGGAATGATACCAAATATCCGACTGGTACGAACGCTTCTCGATGCAAGTGCCAGCCTGGTTTAACCAGATTTCTCCCCGCAATTTCCTCCTGCCCATCTTCCTCGAATAAACGGAGATTTTCTTGGCGTTCTGAAGACCTAACAAGTGGACGATGTCCTCCACAGAACCCGGTGCAGTTATGTCTTCCAAATAGGCACGGGTCTGGGCAAAGGCAGGAAGGCTGAGTGAGAAAGCGAGGAGAAGAAGGAGTGGTTTCATGGGGGTGATAATTGTTGGTCAACAGCTACCAACTCTTACTACAATCACTGTTCAGAGGTATCCTTTTCCTTGACAGATCGATCATCGGGGAGCAGAAAAATCCGAGCTACCTTCTTCGAGAGGATATCTGAGGGAAAGATCGGGGACTCATGGTATTGTACCTTGATAGAATCGGTATGGGGCTGGATCTCGATTTCTCCAGAGAAAAACACCCCATCAATATGTGGCAAGTCCCAAGCTAATTTACCCCCATTATCCCACAAATCGGAATCGAGAGTTTGGATGCTGTAGATTCCATGTTGATCTGTGATATATGTTCCATGCATTCTTTCTTCCTTATCCACATACCTCATTTCTATTCCCGCTACAGGATCATGGTACCGATCATACACCTGAATTACCAAAGGGCCTTCTTTCTGAATCTCCTCGGATCGTACGACATGATTTTCGATCACATATTCCTCTGCCATCGTGAATGTGTCGGACAGAATCAGTTGATCATTGGATACCCACCATTTCCCATTTGTATTATGCCAAATCCAGCAGCTTATGCCCCTAAATTCAAACAAATAGGTAGAATCACTCGCTATAGTGAGCGTGTGAAAACTTCCCGTACTATCCACATCTACAAATCTGTACACCCCAATTACTTCTTGGGCAACTACAAACTTGGAAACAAGCAGCAAGGAGGTGAGCAGGTATCTCATGGGATGGACTTGGTTAGATGGATGAACACGCCATGGTTTCGGGTGAAGAAATAGGGCATGACTTTCAGAGGATTGCTGACTATTTGGATGAGCAAATTACCCAGATCAAGGATTCCAGATTGGCCCTATTCATTGCCAGGAAGATACCTCACCTTTCCTCCATACTCAAGCTTGAATGTGGGCAGAGAAATCTTGCCCCTGCAACGGCAGGCCATTCTCTGGTCCATTTCTATAGATGCGCTGTAACCTCTCACCCAGATTCGGCGTCTCCCCAAACAACCCTCAACCCACCTCCCCGTGAATCAACTTTCCCTCTTTTTCTACGCTGTCCTCACCTTCGCCTTATTCAGTTGCTCCGGTTCCAAGATCATCTCTCTTGCCAGCCAAGGCGAGACCTCCGTTTCTGCATTCGACCACGAAGTGCCCGTCTATTATTTGGGGAACCATCTCTTCGTGGACGTCCTCATCAATGGCAAGACCTATCCTTTTTTGTTTGATACGGGCTGGGAAATCACCCACATCGACCAAAGTCTGAGGGAGGAAGTGAATTTCACCCCCCTTAAGAAGTACAAGACCAGCGGGAGCTCGTTCGAAACCCAAAAACTTCAATACGGGGCCATTTCAGGCATAACCATCGGAGGGCTGACCTTCCAGGATCTCGGGGTAGGCATACAGGATCTATCTTTTGTGACATCCTCTTTCCCTGACAAGCGAAAGATCTACGGAATCATTGGGACCAATGTCATGCGAAAGGCCCATTGGCAGATTGACTATGCGAAACAAACCCTCCGTTTCTCCAACGACCTAGCCAATTTCCCTCCTCCTTCGAATGCCCATCGCATTGAGCTGATTCCTAGAAACTCGGCCAATTGGGGCTTGACCCGAATCGAGCTGAGCATCAATGGCGTGCGCGAGCGATTTGCCTTCGATACGGGTTCCTACGGCAGCTTTTCGGCCAATCCGGCCTTTTTGAAACAACTGAAAGACGCCGGGCAGTCCTTGCCAGAAATTGCACAGGAGGGTACCACCAACATTCGGAAGTTCAAGATCGAGGAATTGGAGCTAGGCCCGATAGAATCTCAAGAAGAAATCTTGCAGATTGAGGAGGGCATTAACCTGTTGATCGGCAATGATTTTCTCGATGCCTATGTGCTCACCATTGATTGGGAGAACCATGAGCTGTTTCTGGCGCCGAATGAGAGATAAAGAAACCAGGCATGCCACTGAGAAAAGGCCAAATGATAGCTTCAAAGCACAGCAATCACCACAAAAGCAGATTGGTCGTTCCGGTTTCCCCTGAATAAACTGCGTCCGAGGTGTTGGGGCGGCAATGACGGATGTACGTCAGATGTCACCAGAAAAAGCATATCCCAGTAGATAGCAGTCGCGATGCGCCTGCTGACTTTCTCTGGGGCATCTGTTTCTACCAAACTGCGAATCGCTATGCGCTTCGTTTTTTTGAGAGTTGGTTCGGCATACTTCGGCTGTCGCTCACCACAAGTCCTTGTCAATAGACAATCGCAGCCCGGAGGAATGGCATTTCGGTAGCAAATCGAAGAGAGAAGTTTGCGAGCAGGCGCGGTGCGACTGCCACCTATCCCAACATCACCAGTGAATGTGTGACATGTGACGTACACCCGTAATGACCGTTGCATGGGGCTTCGGCGCTTTTTAGCCTACTTTTTGTGCAGACAAAAAGTAGGGCCACTTGAGATGAAAGTGCCAACATCGCTTTCCCTGTCAATGCTTAGGATTGCGTCCTGCCCAGAATGACATCAGGGTCCGGCTCATCGGCAACTGTGGGCTACATCTCACCAATGGGCAGACAAATATTTATACCGATTTCCCCTATAAATCAGGAGCCTTTGGGTACATGAAGTACAAAGAAGAGGAGATAGACAAATTTGCTCACCTGGCATGGCAAGCGAATCTTCTTTTCCGGTGATACGGAGCGTGCCGCGAAGAGCAGCCAGTTGAAGGGAATAGATTGGGCCTTTGTTCCGCCCTGGCTGATAGATGATACCAAGGCAAAAGGAATCACCATCGACGCAGACATGATCGGGATGTATCACCTATATCCCAGTGAAATTGAGCAAGCCAAGGAAGAATGGGCCAATGAGGAAAACATCATGCCCATTGCCACCCAAAGAGAGGTCATCGTGCTGGATTGACCGACGACTCTTCGTTCATTTCCTCCGATACAGCTGCACGCGCTCCTGGGGAAACTCCTTTACATACTCCTCATCCAATTCGTACTCCTGACTCAGCCAATCCTGGAGTTGAGGATACTGGCTGATCGGATATTTGCCGTAGTGGTTGATGTCGGCGGGGGAGGTGTCGATCACATACGCGGGGGGATTCGCTTTCAGATCAGCCATCAACTGATCCCAGACGCCGGGAAGAATGGCATAATCGGTGCGTTCTCGTTCGAGGTTTTCCCAGGGGATGAGTCCAGTCAGGACGTTGCAGTAGATGAAGCGACTGGCGGGCCGACGCTGGGCTTGAACGTAGATTTCTGGGGCAAAACCCCAAACGAAGATGCGATCCTCGGCATGGGTATGGGCTTGCACATATGCACCGGGCTGTGGCTCAACATTCAATAGATAGCGAACATAGACTGCCTGATCTACCAGGGTATTGCCCAAGGGAAGCAGCAGTCCCAAGCCTAGAAAGGCGCCGAGGGTCCAGGCCAGCGGATTCGCCGATTGCCAAGGCCGCTGCGGCAAATGTGGCTGCAAAATCTCCTGCCACGCCCAAGCCGCTAGCAGGCAACTCGCCGGAAGCCACTGGATGGCATAATGCCCAAAGTTTCGCCCACTGGTCAACCCGCCCAACAAAGCGCCGCCCAACCAGCAGAGGAACAGGAGTTCTCGGGAAGCGAGCTTTTTTCGCTCCTGCCAAGCCTTGATCAAAGCCCCTACCAACAATCCACTCAGCAGCAGGCTGCTCGCGTAAAAATCAAATAAAAGCGCCACAGAGCTTTTGATGCGCTCCAGCAGATCTACTTCTGGGAGATAGTAGGCGACATTGTAGTGCCAGACATAGGTTTGGAAGTCTTGCCAAGCCCCCGCCTGAGCGAAGTAGGTCCCGGTAAGGAGCAGGGGAATGATCGCCCCAACCGCCAGAAAAGTGCCTTTCCCCAACAAAGGCTTCCAGGCTTTCTTTGGCAGATGTTGAAGCAACAACCAAATGCCAATACCCAGACCATCCCAAACTGCAATCTGCTTGCTGAGAGCCGCGAGCCCCAGACAGACACCTGCCAAGCCATACCTCCACCAGGATTCGGGGCGAGTGAGAATCAACCAGATGGCGAGACTGGTCCCCAAGATCAAGGCCCACTCGGTATGAGCCGCCCACATGTCCATCGGTCGCTGGGTCCAGGAAACGACGGCAAAGATCAAGGCTGCTTGCCCACCATAGCGGCCCCCCATTCGCCATAGCAAAAGCGCGATCAACAAAAGTACAAACAGATAACCTGTGTGGACCGCGCCCATATTCCAGTCCCCGCCTATGGCCATGAAACCGGCATACAAATAATAGGTCAAGGGGCCTCGGTGGTCGATGGCTGCTTGGTAAGGTAAGCCTCCTTCCAGAATTTCCTGCCCAATCACGGCGCTGACCGCTTCGTCCACGCTGAAGCTGTCCACCATCCGGATCGGCCATCGGGTCAGCACGATGACCAGACAAGCCAGCAACATCCATCGAAAGGAAGCCGAGCGGTGCATGAGGGGAAGTTACATCAAATATCCCAGCTCTTTCATCCGCTGGACAAAGGCGGTTTGGTTGGCCGTTTCCACCAAAATTCGATACCCTTCTGCCCGTACGATGAGGGAACGCAGGGTTTCGTCGCGGGCAATCAAGCGAACGAGTTGCCGATCAGGCGCGACTTCATAGACCATCCACCCTTGCTTCTCCTTCAATTTACCAGCTTGATTGCGGAGATCTTCGAAGAAATCTTCCCAGATTTGAGGGGGATGCTCAGAGATGTTTTGACGAAAAAGGCGAATGAGATGCTCCAACTCGGCCAGATCTTGCGCCTGAGCGAGGAAACTGGCGGGATTCACTTCAAACCTTCGCGTAGCCAACGGAACGGCCAGTCGTTGTAGGACCTCTAGCTTGGCGGGATTGGCGTGGGTGCTCACCAGAATTTGGAGCGCTGTATCTGAAAGCGAAAAAGAGGCCGCTTCCTCTAGCTCTGGGGGATGATAATCCACCTTTCGACCGCAGAGATACGCCCCCAAGTCCGTCAATCGGAGGTATCGCAAGCCTTCAAAAGGAGAAAACCACGTACTCCCCAGAGATTCCGTTTCCGGGGCATCATATTGCAGATCGAGCATCCCGAAAGCCGCCAGCAAAAAACAGCCTGCCCGAAAACTCGCATCTCCTACCAGAGCGGGATAATTCGCTTCCGTGATTTTCTGCTTATAGCCGTCCCCGTCTTTGAAGGAAAGATCATTCAAGGCGACAGAGGTAGGCACGCCATAAATCGGCAATTCCCGAAACATGGCCCAGTTCTGCGCTCGTTTCACGTCGATCCATTCCCCTTCCGGCAGATTCTTCAGCAATTCCTGCAAAGTCCGCCCCAATTCTGGACGGTAGAACGGGGGAATGTTGGTGCTTTGCTGGAGATGTACCAGCAGTTCTTCGGCTTCGAATTGAGTGTCCCAAATCTGCGCGGCGATGCCCTCTAGCAAATCCAGTCCGACAAATTCTTCACTGAGCTTCTGCCCGAAAGTATTCCAGATATGGATCAAAAAGGTGGTTCGGATGGAGGTCAAAGATTTCCACTCTTCGCCAAAGTATTCCTTGAGACCCAATTTCTTGCGCATGGGCGTAACCGAAGAAGCCAATGGTTTGCCTCGTTTGCTGTATTTGATGCCACCATTGGCGATGTAGATCTGGACCAAGGGCAATTCTACGAAGATTTTGCCTTCGTCCTGATAGACTACATCTGTCTCCCAGCGCCGCTCATCTGGTTCCAAGCGGAGTTCGTCTGGGGTATCGAAATAGCGGGCCAAAAACAGGCGCAATTTGGCTGGGAGGGCAAAGCGATAGACCAGTTGCTGGCCGGAATCTGCAAGCCAGTTTTGCTCAGAAC
>JBCCCJ010000182.1:0-7906 GCA_039033615.1 Bacteroidota bacterium | reverse complement strand
TTTCTCTTCGATTTGCTACCGAAATGCCATCCCTCCGGGCTGCGATTGTCTATTGACAAGGACTTGTGGCGAGCGCCTGTGCTGAGTTTACCGAAGTATGCCGGCCAATTCTCAAAAAAACGAAGCGCAGAGCGATTCGCAGCTTGGTAGAAACAGATGCCTTACAGAAAAAAGCAGGCGCCTCGCGACTGCCATTTACCGGGATATGCTTTTTCTGGTAACATCTGACGTACACCCCATTTCAACTGTTGACAGATGAGGATGATAATAAGTTTGTAGATTGTGCCATTACCAGTAATGCGGATTTTCTGGTTTCCCATGACAAAGATTTCAAGAAAGAAATATTTCTTAGTTGAAGTGAGTCCATTCCATGATCCGTCCTCGCAAGCTCCAAGTCGGTGATACCGTGGCGACCATCTCTCTTTCCTGGGGTGGGGCTGGGGCCTTGCCTCATCGCTATCAGGCAGGTAAACGGCAATTAGCAGAGACATTTGGGGTACGGGTAGTGGAAACTCGCCATGCGTTGAAACCCGCAGATTGGATCTATCGCCATCCCGAGGCTCGGGCGCAGGACTTGATGGAGGCCTTTGCCGATCCCAACATAAAGGCCATTATTTCCAACATCGGAGGCGACGATAGCATTCGCACCTTGCCTTTCGTGGACCCAGCCGTCATCCGCGCAAATCCCAAAATCTTCCTTGGGTTCTCCGACACCACCGTGACCCATCTCTGTTGCTATCAAGCGGGACTGACTTCCTTTTACGGAACCTCCATCCTGGTGGGATTCGCGGAGAATGGCGGCATGCATGAGTACCAAATTCGCGATTTGCGAAAAACCCTCTTTCAAGCTGAACCGATCGGACAAATCCATCCGAATCCCCAAGGCTGGACCTCCGAACGATTGGAGTGGGCCAATCCTGAAAACCAACCCATTCACAGAACCCTTCAGCCTGCAAGTGGTTGGCGCTGGCTCCAAGGAAGTGGTCTTCACCAAGGCCACCTGCTGGGAGGTTGTGTAGAGGTACTGGATTTTCTGAAAGGCACTCCGATTTTGCCAAGCCTGGAGCAGTGGAAAGGGGCGATTGCTTTCTTCGAAACCTCTGAAGAGCAAATGCCGCCCCACCTCTTCCTTCGCTTTTTGCGAAGCCTGGTGGCTATGGGCGTATTAGCTGAGTTGCGTGGAATCATCCTAGGTCGGCCACATGATGATGAACATTGGCAAGCCTACGACCAAGCGCTGATTCAGATCGTCCGGGAAGAAGAAGGGCTTTCTGAATTGCCCATCGTCACGGGAATGGATTTCGGTCATACTTGCCCGACCTTTACGTTGCCCTACGGGGTCCAGGCGCAATTGGATTGTGAACAGCGGACGTTTTCACTTGTGGAAAGTGGGGTATCAGCCTGATTGGTCCAAGCTCTTGCGGTATTCGGAAGGCGTCTGCCCGGTGAATTTTTTGAAAGCACGATTGAAAGAAGCTTTGCTTTTGAAACCCGCTTCCATCGCCATTCCTAACAGCGTTAGGTGTTGAAACTGGGGAGAACTCATGACCCCTTTGACTTGTTCTACCCGATAGCGATTTACGAAATCAAAAAAGTTGACCTGCTCGCGGGAGTTAATGATTTGAGACAAATGATTGGGGGAGAGGTGGGTAGCCTCCGCCAACTTGAACAAGGTCAATTCCTGATCCAGGTAGGGTTGAGTTTCTTGCATAAAGGCCAATAGACGAGTATGAGCGGCCGCTTCTTCCGTCTCCTTTAATCCGCTATTGCGGTATTTAGGTAATTCTTGTTGGTTAGTTGTATCCTGGATATCTACCGAGCGGAACACTTCAATGGGGGCAAATACCTGTTTTTGTCGAAAGCCATAGCCACCAATGACAAAGATGAACAAGCTGGAACCAATGTTGGCGTACAGCCCACCGTGAAAGGGAATGTTGACCCCGAAGCCGTAAAATAAGCCCAAACTCACCACCGCAAGCAGCCACAGACCCAGGGAGCAAAGGGTCAGAAAGTACAACCAGTCCAATTGCAGCTTTTCTGTAGCCGAAAAAAACTGCTTCAGCCGGCGTTGATACCGCTGCAAACTTCGCAACACCATCAACAAATACAGGCCGACACTCAGCATTTTCAGGACCATCAGCACCACTCGGTCCGCGGAATCAATAGCCGTCCCTGCAAGAATGGGCCGTTCTAATATCGCTACTGCCAACATGAAGGGAAAGCCGTGGCCCAGATATACAAAGCTAAGGCGAAAGTCCAATTCGGTGTAGGACAAGGTGTACCACCACATCAGCGGCCCATACAAAAACAAAGAAGCATCGCTGATCTCTGCTAACCAGCGGGTCTGATCAGGGCTCTGCTGGATTCCATACATACTGGCGTAGTTGATCGTCAATAAGCCAATGAATACCATCAGGAGGGCGTCACCCAACGTCTTATTAGACTTGGAGGCCAGCAACAGCAAAACCCCCAAGGCAAATATCAAACTGATCAAATACAAATGAGCGAGTTCCAGCATAGCGGATCACCTGACTGAGGAACAAAATAGAGAAATCCCCTCAACCCATGCGTCTCAGCACCTAGGGAAAGCGGATCAACTTACAGGGAGCCGCGTGAGACAAGCTGGAGGAGCCGACTTTTGCTGCAAATAGTCGGTTATGTCTCCACCATTTTTACTTCGCGCTGAAAACCTCTCTAAGTCCTATCAGGTCGGGGTCCCAATTCTACAAGACCTTCATTGGCACCTACCGGACCCCAGTTTCACCATCCTCATGGGGACATCTGGTGCAGGAAAATCTACCTTACTTCACCTCATTGCAGGCCTTGATCATTCAGACGAAGGACGCCTCTGGTTTCGTGATCAAGAGGTTTCCCGCTATGGGGAAGCGGAATGGGCTGTATTTCGAAGGGCCTGGATCGGCATGGTCTTTCAGGATCACAATCTCTTGCCCTATCTGACGCTCCTCCAAAATGTCACATTGGCAGGCTTGCTTCAAACCCGGAATCGAGAAGAAGTAGCAAATGCTGCCCATGAGCTCTTCCAGCAACTCGGTATTTCGGGGCTGGAGAACCGCTATCCTTCTGAAGTTTCCGGCGGCCAGCGTCAGCGGGCCGCCATTGCCCGAGCCCTCATCAATCGCCCTCCCTTGCTGATCGCCGACGAGCCAACCGGAAGTTTACACTCGGCGGCCTCCTTGGCTTTCCTCGAATTGCTCCAGGAACTTCACGCTGGAGGACAGAGCATTTTGATGGCTACCCATGACCTGCAAGCGGCCAGTTATGGCCAGGAAGTATGGCTGCTGAAAGATGGACACTCGCTGGAAAAATGGCCTGCACAAGACTCGGTCGGTAGCCAAGATCGAGCACAGGCCCTGTATCAATGGCTTCACCTTCACGCCTGGTAAGTATGCATCCAATCTTCTTTCTCCTTCGAGAGCAAATTCGGCAACGCAAAAAGGCGCTCGGCCTGTTGTTCGCAAGCCTCACCCTCGCCAGCACCTTGTTGACCGCTGGGCTGAGCCTCCTCTGGGGCTTGCACGCGCCCTTTGAAACTACTTTTGAACGCTTGCGAGGGGCCCATTTCTTGCTGTTTTTTGATCTGCGAACAGAAGCCGAAGCCGACATCTTGGCTTGGTTTTCACAACAAGCCGAGGTACAGCAAGTCAGTCCTCTTCGCCCCGTGATGCATCAGGATGGCCCCTTTTTTCACCAGCAACAGGCCATAGAAGTCAGCTTATACCTGCGCGAATATCAGCATGATTCCACGGGGCTTGATCAATTACAACTGATTCGAGGCGGGAGTACCCAACCTCAGCGGGAAGAAATTTGGCTGCCGGTTCAGGTAGCAGAAATGCATCACATCCAGTTGGGAGACACTTTTTTTCTGCCTATGAACAGCGGAAGAAAAGGACTGAGAGTCAGCGGCTGGGTGATCGACGCTCACTTTGCCAGTGGCATGGTCAATCCAAGTATGGCTTGGGTTGCTCCGGGCAGTCTAGCAGAATGGTATCCCTTAGATCAAATTCAGCAAACCAATCTGGGGGTGAGGCTATACGAAGCGGACGTTATGCCCCAATTGTGGGATCGCTTCCTCCAGGAATTTTCCTACCATGGCAACAAAATGGATCATCTCCTATTTCGCACTGCCTTTGGTAGCTTGTTTGGCATCATTGGAAGTCTATTACTCTTGGCAGCAAGCATGATTTTTGGGCTGGCCTTATTCTTGACGGATCACCATTTGGCACGCATGGTTCGGCAGGAATATCGCTCCATCGGCATCCTCAAATCCATAGGCTTTCGACCAAGAGAGATCCTCCAACTGCTTCGTTGGCAAATTGCGATCCTGGCTGTTCCCGCTAGTTTGTTGGGGATATGGGCAGGAGAATCGCTGGTACCAGTATTGATGCGGCAGTCCCTACGCCATCTCAGTTACCTGCAATTGGAAACGCGTTTGGCCCCTCTGTTTCTCGCGGGCGCCTTATTCGGATTGGGCATTTGGTTCAGTACGTATCGAAACAGTCGGAAAGCAGCGAAAATTCCAGCTTCCCAGGCGATCTCCCAAGGCCAATCTAGCGCCAGTCGCAGGCTCCCAAAGCAGTGGATGTCCCGGCTCACCCGCCCCATTCCCCTGTTGATTGGGGGATTGATCCAAAGCAACTTGGGTCGTTCTGGGTTCTTCTTCTTGAGCGCCATGGTTTGTGCTAGCCTGATGGGACTCCTGATTCATACTGCCCATTCTTTTCAGGGCTTGCTTCATCAGCCTACTGCATGGGGATTCGAAGCCGCAGAAGTAACCCTCAGATCCAACTCTGCCATTTTGCTGCCACGCCCTCATGCAGAGCGCTTGGAATTGCTGGAGACATTCCCCGAGATTGAGACCATCTTTTCCTACCAATGGGCTCCGCTGACCATCATTGCGCAACAATCGCAATCTGCGATGACCATTCAGGGCCGAATTTATCAAGAAAAGATTGGGTTCAGTGGTTTGACCAACCTCGAAGGCCGCCACCCTCAAAGCCCGCTAGAAATCAGCCTATGTATAGGTACCGCTCAGCGATTTGGACTTGGGGTAGGGGATTCCATTTGGGTACAATTAGAAGGACTGACCCAACCCATGTGGGTGACGGGCATCTATCAGGATATCGGCAATATGGGCCAGGGATATCGACTCAGCGCCTCGGCTGTCCTGGCTATCAATCCGTTATTTGAACCAGATTTATATGGAATTCAACTTCAAGCGGGAGTCGAACGGCAAGATTTTCTGGCCTCAGTGCATCAATCTTTGGGGGAACTATTTGAAGCCGAACGAAGCATGACAGAATTGATCCAAAGTATGGGCGTTGTGGAGGCAGTAAGCTCCATTTGTAGTCTATTGTGGGGATTCTTTGCCCTGCTCTTGCTACTGATGATCCGTTTTGATCTCTCCAGTCTTCAGCAGGAAGAAGCCCAGCATCTCCGGCATAGCTGGGCGATAGGAGCGACTCCTGCTCAGATCCGAGCTGCCATCCTCGGTCGCATGGCTTTACTCCTGGGGCTGGGCATCGGACTGGGCAGTGGATTCGGCTGCTTACCAGGCCCTGCCTTACTCAGTTTCTTCCTGACTGACCTGGGGCTTCCCGACTTCCCCTTTCAATTTTCCTGGACTCTTCAGTTATGGCTGGCCCTACTCATTTGGGCAGCGGGCTTGCTGCTGATATGGTTCTCCATCCGAGGCTGGCGTTTTTCCTCTCACACACGATAACTTTTTCTCCCATGTTCTCTCCCCAAATCATGACCTGTTTGCCGTTGATCTACCTGCTCAGCTCATTTGGCCTGACCTATGCCCAGACCCCTGTAAGCAAACTGGATCAATACTTCCAGCATATGTTGTTGGAAGGTGCAGCGCCAGGTTTTTCGGTAGCTGTGGTTCAGGGTAATCAGGTAGTTTTTGAAAAAGGATATGGGCTTACGCAAATCGGAACCAGCACTCCCATGACTGCCAAACACGTGCTCCCCGTCGGTAGTCTGACCAAGTCCTTTACCGCTTTGGCCGTGATGCAACTGGTCGAGGCAGGTAAGTTGAATCTGGATCGCTCAGTAGTCGCTGATCTGCCTTGGTTCCAGACCGCAAATCCAATTCGCAGCAACCGAATCACCCCCCGCATGCTACTCAACAACAGTTCTGGCCTCTACGGAGGGGAGCTACGGAATGATCTTCCGGCAGACGCTGCCACCCGTTATTTGATCGAATCCCTGAGTAGCCAACAGTTGGAGCGGGATCCGGGTCAGTTATACGATTACTCCAATACCGGATTTGCTCTCGCGGGCTATTTGGTCCATCACGCATCTCAACAGCCCTATGCCGAATATCTCCAAGCCCATGTTTTTCATCCGCTAGGAATGGAAAGCACGAGCTGTGTCCCCCGGAAGTTTTCTTCCCTACCATCATTGGATGGACATTATCTGGGAGAAAAGGAAGCAATTCCCGCGACCCGAGAAGCCAGAACCGAACCCCTGGCATTTGCTCCGGCGGGAAGCGTGCTGCGGTCCTCCGCGCACGACCTCGCAAAATACTTGACCTTTTTGGTAAATCCTGACTCATTCCCTCTGATCCAAGCCGAAAGTTTTTCAGAAATGCTCCGCCCCCAATCTTGCTTTCCAGGCTTGTCCTACCTAGATGGGGGAGAAGACGAATCGATCGGGTATGGACTGGGTTGGATGCTCAGTGAAATCGAAGGCCGAACGCTGATCTTTCACGGAGGAAGTACTGGAACCACCTCTTCCTTCCTGATGTGGGAGCCAGCCCGCAAACTGGGCGTTGTCCTCCTGTTCAATCTGGATTATACCTTTGTCAATCGCTATGAATATCCTTCTCATACTCAGATTGCAAACAACGTATTACACCTGATGGCAGGAGAAACGACCACGGACTTTGGGTCGCCCCGAAAAGCAGACCCTACCCTCAACGCCTATCAGCTGCCACAGGAATCATGGTCTCACTATACCGGCAGCTATGAATTGACCATGGAATCTCCCCACGAAATCATATACTACGGGTTGGAACTCCGCCTTCGCCCTGGTTCAGATTCTGGGTTGACGATAGAAGCCTTTCGGGGCGAACAATTGATCGCTCAATCCCAACTGGATTTTGTGAGTCCAGGGGCAGCGATTCGACGCAGCCAAGCCAGTCCGGAAGCCATACGATTCATCCTCAACGCCCAAGGGAGCGTAACGGGCGTAACGGCCTTCGGAGCCACGTTTGCCAAAACTGACCAGCGTCAGCAATTGGCAACTCAGCGGGTGAAATCTCCCGATGGTCATTGGGAGATTCATTTGCTCCGCCAAGTATCCTATCAGTGGGCGGAACACGAACTTCTGGCAGCAGATCCGGGGAAGTTTCAGTTGAAGTTAGGGATTCGATCCGCTGATGACCCCGGCCCTATCAACCAAGGCCAGCTTGCTCTGCAATCTCTCCAATTGGGGCGCTTCACCTGGCGCCAGTGGACCAGTCGTTCCGCTGATACCCAACATCTCCACCTCTCCTGCTTCGCTCAAGGGCAAATCATCCAGGTACAATGGAGTTGCCCTGAGGGGGAATTGACCCGTTCTGCATCTCAAAGCCTGTATCCCATCCTTCAAAGTCTGAAACTGAGATGAGGGGAAGTGTAAGCCGGGCAGTTATAGAAAAACCGCCCACGGTCAGCAGATCCTGGGCGGCATATCCTAACGCGAAATTGCATTTCGCGAATCAGTCTGGACCGAATGCAATTCGGCGCTACAGGGAAATCTGAAGAGGTACAAACGCTGCTAGCTGAGCCTCGCCTGTTGCAAACGAGCAAGAGCGAAAAGAAAAACCGGAGCAAATGCCAATAGGGCAATTGCATCAGCTTTTCAAAATATCCATTAAGTAATCTTTATTGAGTGAAGC
>JBCCCJ010000181.1:0-7906 GCA_039033615.1 Bacteroidota bacterium | reverse complement strand
GTGAATAAAGGTAGATTAACGCTGCGTGATGAAAATGGTGCTGTTCAGGTTAGCTTATCTATCGATGCAAATGGAGATGGTGTACTTGCTGGGGATCTAAAACCTTTTGTGATGGATCATCCCACTCAGCAGGAAAAAGAAATCTGGTATTGTGCCATGGAAGGCCCAGAAGCTGCAGCCTACGAGCGAGGCACAGCTACTCTGGTCAACGGGGAAGCTGAGATCACCTTCTCCGATCACTTTGAGATCGTCGCCAATCCTACCACCATGACCATCACCACCTCTCCTTGGTCTGCAGAGTCCAAGGGCCTGGCGGTGATTGAGCGGACGGCAACGGGCTTCAAGGTGAAGGAGCTCTTTGGTGGCACGGGGAACTACCAATTTGATTGGCGGGTAGATGCCAAACGAAAGGGACACGAAGACTTCCAGGTCATTCGGGACAAGAAAGACAGCCCTTTTTATATCGAAGAGTAATCCGTTTCACCTCAATCCAATGATCATGAAACGAATGATTCTCTTGTTGGCCCTGTGCGGGAGCATAGTGAGCCTCTCCGCCCAAATCGAGCAGTATGCCATCGGTAGCCTGGGGGGCCAAATCGCAAACAACGACTATGAACTGATCCACTCCATCGGTGATGTGGCCGGGACAAGCATTGGGAGTGATCCCCAACTCGTGCAGGGCTTTCCGCAGTGCTTTGCCTGTGATGATTGCTTGCCGCTGGATATAGAGGAATTGTATGCGAATCCACTCATCAAAGTATATCCCAACCCGACGACCGGATTGCTCCAATTGGCAGGGGAGAGTAGGCTGATGTATCGCTACGAACTGTATGGGGTCAATGGCCAAAGGCTACGTACTGATAATCTGAGCTTGTCACACATAGACATTTCTGATCTCAACAGCGGCATATACCTACTTCGGGTCTATGGACGAGATGGAACTCTGAGCTTTCTTGGCAAGGTGGCAAAAGAGTAGAATCAACATTTCTACGTATGTATCAATCGCCTCTGATGATCGTTGGTCGTCAGAGGCTGTTGATCTAGTCGCTTTTCCAATCAGAACGGGTGTCTTTCACAGACAGAATTCTGACTTCGTCCATTTGAACTAGATAAAGGATGACAACTGGAGGAGCAGAAATAAGAGCTCTTCGAATCTGGTTCTCCTTGTTAAGCGCATACTGCCAGCGATGAGGCCTTTCTGTTACCTCGTTTAGACAATCGGCGAGTTGATCCATAAAGAAATCTCCCCATCCTGCTCTTTGGGACTCATAGAAATCATAAAGACCCACTACTTCATCACTTGCCTCATGGGTTAACACCAGGCGCAGAGTACTACCGCCTATACACCTTCGCTTTGGTTTCTTCCCAACTCAGACCAGCCTTATCGCCAATTTCTATGGATTGATTACGCCCCAATGCTTCCTGTACCCAAGCTTCTGGAACCTCAAATGGTTGATTCAAAGCATCAGTAGAAAGAGAAGCCGCAATAAAGGCAATCAATTGCAAGCGATCCCCAGGAGGGAGTTGAAGGATCTGTTGTTGGAGTTCTTTCATAAACATAAGATACGAATCTTCAGGAGAAAGGATAAAATCTGATCTAAGTGATACTTGAAAAATAACTTCCTCTTTTCGCGCGGTTATTTCGTTTCAGGTCGAGGAAGAAAAACCGAACTTAGCGGGCTAAGAGAGGCTTTTTTTGACGAAGAACTGGGACGAAAGAACAAGTGAAAAGGTCCAAGTTATTTTTTCAGTCTCACTAAGGAAACTATTTCCTATCAGTTCCCAGCTGCTGTCTCCTCGATCCCCACAATTCCCAACCCAAGCAAGCCAAGACTACCCCATATTCCAGGGCTACCAACCAAAGAGATTCTTCATAGGCGCTGGTACGGTAGGCAAAGTAGCTCAGCACGGCCATGCCACTCCAAACCATGGCGAAGCGGAATCGGCTGAGGCAGGCAAGAGCTACCAGCGTAGTGGTGTACCAAGGATGGACGATAGACGCCAGCAACAAATACAAACCGAGTGCCCAGAACATCGCTTTGGGCAGATTCTCAATGGTGACCGGACGCTGCAGAAAAGCCAGGGCACAAATTCCCCCAACCGTCAGGAGGGCCAGGATCGGTCCAGCCTGCTGAATGATGTTGTAGCCGGCTGCTTGAAAACCAGCCCAGCGAACCAGGTAATAGACACTGGCGTTGAACTCAAATTTGCGGAAGTAGAGATCCACACTGGCGAGTAAATTCTGGACCGTTTCCAAATCAAATAGCGGGATAGCCATCAACAGGCATAGTCCCGCTACCGCCAGCCCCCAGAAGATAGCTTTGGCCCACCCCAGCCGCCGAATCATCAGCGGCATGAGCATCAGGGGCAACAATTTGCTGCCCACAGCGATGGCAAAGGGAAGTGCAGACCTGAGCCAGCGACCTTGCTGCCACTCCCATAAGGCCCAGATGAGGCCGAAGATCATCAGGGCTTCGAAGTGGAGGTTGCCAATCAACTCGACGATGACCAGTGGATTCCAGGCATACCAACCGAGCCAGTGCAGGGGCTTTCCCCATGCTTTGAGCAATCGTAGCAACAACAGCAGGGTACCCGCTTCCGCCAGGAAAACCACAGATTTCATCACCAGGACGTGGCCGTAGATGCTATTGGGGGAAAGCCAGGCTCCCAGCCAAAAAATCGCCTGAAGCACGGGCGGATAGATGGTGAAGTACTCTGGCGAATTGAGGCGGGAGAAAAGCGCTTCATCCAGGCCAATCCGAAGCATTTGCTCGGGTTGGGCAAGATAGGCGGAGGGCAGCAAATCGAATGGATTTTCCCCCGCCGCCAACAGACGCCCGTCCCACACAAAGCGGAAGTAATCGTCGGACATTTCTGGCAGGGCAAAGAGCGCGATCAGGCGGAATCCCAACCCAATGGCAATGATCCATCGCGGGCGCAACCAAGGAGAACTCTCTGTAGTATCGCTGCCTTGCTGCATCATCCAAGCATAGCCGACGAACAGCAACCCAAACCATAGCAACAATTGCCCGAAAGCTGTGCGCGGTGTGGTGTACAGCAGGGCGGCATAGGCCAAGGCCGAAACGATCAGCCACGCCCAAGGCAGCATGCGATTCATCGACTGCATGACCAAAGGTAGGAAATCCCCCCGACCTAACAGCTTTGGGCTGGGAGCGGGAAGGAAAAGCTGTGAGGTCTGACAAGGAATCCAGTCCAACGGCCATCCTGCCTCTCCGGCAAAGCCTGACCCAGGAAAGTGGCTTTTGCCACCCTCATTCCCGTGCGGATGGATAGCAGCGGAGTGAGCGGGAGAAGGCTTGCTTGAGTTCCGGGCCTGCCAGCAAGCAGGACCGAACGAGGCCGGATCACGCGACCCTGTGGAGGGCTTGCCCGGAACAGGGGCACTCCCACCCCCACCAACAATTTTTGCCCGCAGTGGTTGATCATGTCAGAAAGAAGATTCCAACCAAACATCCAGATATCATGGCAAACGAATTACTCGCAGTCGGCACCGCTGCTCCCACCCTGACCTTATCCAACGAAGATGGCAACCCGATTTCCCTGGCGGATTATCAGGGCAAAAAGGTCATCCTGTTCATCTATCCGAAGAACAATACGGGTTCCTGTCTGAAAGAAGCCCTCAGCTTGAAGGAAGGCTATGCGGACCTGCAAGCGGCTGGGTATGAGGTGCTGGGCCTGAGTCCTGACACGGTGAAGAAGCATCGGAATTATATCGACAAGCGGGAGTTGCCCTTTTCGCTGATTGCAGATCCTGAGCATCAATTGATCAAGGCATTTGGGGCCTGGGGCGAAAAGTCGATGTATGGCAAGACCTATATGGGGGTGATGCGCTCGACTTTTCTGATCGACGAGCAAGGCAGCATTTCGCACGTGATCCCCAAGGTGGTGACCAAAGATCACGCGAATCAGATTCTGGAATTGCTAGGGGCTCCGGCCTAAGGCTGTAGCGGAAAGTTTCTGGCCGAATGCAATTCGGCTGTACTTGTAGCGTGGTCTTCCAGGCCGCGTGATTACTTAGCCGAATGCAATTCGGACCTATCCGTAGCGTGGTCTTCCAGGCCGCGCATTTGATCAACCGAATGCAATTCGGATCTACATTCTTGGGACATTGTTTCCAAATATGAAGGGGGCAACGTATGTTTGCTCCTATGAGAAGTACTGCCATTGTTTTGACTTTGGGGAAGCTCACGACCAATGCCGCCAAGACAGCGCATGGGTTGATCCGTGGTTCGGATCGCTTCCAGATTGTCGGGATCATTGACGATGCGGAACATGCAGGTCAGGATGCCGGAACCCTCCTCGACGGAAAGAAACGCGGAGTCTTGGTCTATGAGAGCCTTGCTACCTACTTGGCTGAAGGATCTCCAACGGATCGGGCTCAATCCTGCATTGTGGGGATTGCCAGTGCGGGAGGAAAGTTGAGTCCGGAGTGGTTTCCCATTTTTCGGCAAGCGATTCAAGCGGGCATGTCCATCGTCAGTGGAATGCACGAATTCCTGACTGATCAGCCTGAGTTGGTCGCTCTGGCGGAACAACATGGCGTCGAACTGATTGATGTTCGAAAACCCAAAGCCAGGGAGGAGTTGCATTTTTGGACCGGGTCGATTCATGAAGTGAAGGCCTACAAATTGGCGGTGCTGGGAACGGATTGTGCCGTAGGAAAACGGACAACGGCGCGTTTCATCGTAGAGGCAGCCAGGAAATCAGGCCGTTCGGCAGAAATGATTTTCACGGGCCAGACGGGTTGGATGCAGGGAAGCCCTTATGGATTTGTGTTTGATAGCACGGTGAATGATTTTGTCTCGGGGGAATTGGAGCACGCGATTCTACAGTGTGATCGGGAGGCGAAACCAGACCTCATTGTGGTCGAGGGGCAAGCGGCTTTGCGGAATCCAAGCGGCCCCTGTGGAACGGAGTTTCTGGTTTCTGGGATGATGGATGGGGTGGTGTTGGTGCATCCCCCCGGACGGGAATATTACAAAGGCTGGCAACACACCGGACGCAAAATCCCCCCTTTGGCGACTGAAATAGATTTGATCCGCCTCTATGGCGTGCCCACCGTAGGCATTGCCATCAACGACCAAGGCTTGACCGAGACCGAAGCCCGAAAATGGAAAGCCCACTATGAGGAAGCATTGGGCCTCCCAACGGTGCTCCCGATTCAAGACGGCGTCTCGGGCCTTTTGCCTGCTATTTTTTCACACCTAGCCCCCAAAAACGGATGAAGATCACTGCAGTTCGCTGTCGGTTGGTTCCCTTGGAATTGACTCGGCCCTATACCATTGCCTACAAAACCGTGAGTGCGGTTGAAATTTGTTTTGTGGAGATTGAATTGGAAAACGGCCTCATTGGCTTGGGGGCAGCTAATCCGAGCAAGCAAGTGGTAGGCCAGACCACCGCAGCATGCTTCGAGGATCTCACCGCTACCGCCAACGAGCGATTGGTGGGGCAGGACATTCGGCACTTTCCGGCTTTGTGTGAGCATGTTTCGGCTGCCTATGGCGGAAAAGCCGGGAGTTTGGCGGCGATAGACATTGCCTTGCACGACGCTTATACCAAGTGGCTGGGCATTCCGCTGGTGGCTCATCTCGGGCAGCAAATTGAGCAACTCCCGACCTCCATCACCATCGGGATCAAAGGGGTGAAGGAAACGGTCGAAGAAGCGCAGGAGTATCTGGATCGAGGTTTCCGCATTCTGAAGGTGAAACTAGGACGATCTTTGAAAGAAGACCTGGAGCGATTGCGGGCCTTGAGACTGGATTTTGGCGAAGCGATGGGCATTCGGGTAGATGCCAATCAGGGGTATGCAGAGCCTGAGATGTTGACGTTTCATCGGGAGACCAAGGAATTGGGCTTAGAATTGGTGGAACAACCGCTGCCCGCCCGGGCGGTGGAAGCAAGCAAAGCCCTGCCACTGGAAATTCGGGAAACCATCGCTGCAGATGAATCGCTGGTGACTGCTATGGACGCCTACGAATTGGCAGCAGCCCCTCGCGCTTGTGGCATTTTCAACATCAAATTGATGAAATGCGGGGGCATTTACCAGGCGAGGCGAATCGCTGAAGTCGCAAGATTGGCGGGCATCCATTTGATGTGGGGCTGCAATGACGAAAGTGTCGTCAGCATCGCGGCGGCCCTGCACGTGGCGTTTTCTTGCCCGCACACCCGTTTCATTGACCTGGATGGGAGTCTGGATTTGGCGGAAGATCTGGGAAAAGGCGGCTTTGTGATTCAGGAGGGCATGATGCGCCTGACAGACCAGCCCGGGTTGGGAGTCCAGGCGATCTGAGGAAAAGGGCACGTTTTGTGAGCGGGAATTTTGTTCCGCAAGCACTACCCATGTGGTTGGGGGTTGTCATTGGCAAGGCTTATTCATGGTAAAAGGCTCCGTCCCAGGAATATGCGAATGACCTTTCCAAAGAAACGGATGCCAGAAACTTTTCGGGCATCTGTTTTTGTATACGCATCATTCCCATTTTTTTCCGATTTTCAAGGAAAAGAACCATATGCTTTCCATCGGTACCCGCGTCCGTCATCCCCAATATGGCGATGGTATTGTCCTCGACAATTCCCGCTCCTTTTACAATGTCGCCTTCCCCAACATCGGAGAAAAGGCCATCAACAAAGACTTCGAAGACCTAGAAATCATCGAATTGGCCCCGATCCCAGAGCAGCGACTGAGCATCGGAGACGTGGAGCGTCTGTTGGTACAGACCTTACGTAAATGGACCGATGTGGGCGAAACCATACATCTTGGTAGTAAATGGAAAGGGGGCACCATGATTCTCCAACCCAGTGACCCCAGCCAAAAAGCCAAGGAGATTCCGATTGAGACCTTCTTCCACAAGATCGTCATGGTACGGGACCGACTCCGGGTACTGGAACAAAACCTCAACAAGAGCAAAAACTTCAGCGACGAGGAAAAGGTCCACATGCAGCAGTACATCACCCGCATCTACGGCAGTCTGACAACCTTCAACGTGTTGTTCGCCCACCGGGACGATTACTTTACCGGGGAGAGTAAGAAGTGAATGAGGATGTAGTAACGGATTCTATAAGTAGCTCTCACGAGTTTGTAACTCGTGAGCGGCAAATGATGGAGTTTGTAACTCTACGAGCCTCGAAGTGGCAAACTTCAACCACTTGGCTCAGGCAGGCGTTGCAAACGCTCGTGAGTGGAGTAATTGCACGAAATGGGAGTACGTACTCCCATCACCTTTTCTCTTTGAGAATAAGGTTGGTACCGAATACTTCCTCCGTAACAATCGTATCTCTCTTGATCCGAAAAGTTCCGCCCGTGAACTGGTCAGATTTCTTTCCTATAAACTACTCCGCAATTGCATGATTTATAAAGCTCATGCAATTGCGGAGTAGTATGTTGGAATCATTTCAGCCGCTTGCGAGCCTCCAATCAAACACAGCTGTCATATTCTTAATCTTTTCCTGGCTCAATCACAGTCATACTACAACTTGAACACCCATCTCCAGAGCACAAATAGGTATCATGTTCGGGCATAGAGATCAGATTACAACCATCTCCGACATTACAGTTACAGCTAACTTCTTTGAAAAGAGAGGGGTTTTCCGAGGCTTCAATGAAGGAAGTTGGCACTTTTACGCCTACCAAGGTTCCCATCAAGTTGGCAGCAACAATTTTATAGGATCCCCCTTGATGTCCTTGCAAATAATAAGACAATTTTCTCAGCTTAAATAGCTCCCATTTTTCTTGAACTTGAGGTACTTCCATGAGAGCAGGGGAGAAGTGGAGTAAGCTATTCATCTGATCCTGGCTTTTTACCAATGAGATGTTCTGATTCAAATCAATGAATCCTCCTCTTAGTTGTGAATCACCATCATCAAACTCCCCAGACCTTCCTCACGAAGC
>JBCCCJ010000180.1:0-7912 GCA_039033615.1 Bacteroidota bacterium | reverse complement strand
TGCTTTCCCTGCGCTACGACTTTATCGGTTACATCAGCTATTGGGAGTGAAACTGTCTCGTCCATTAGACGAAATTGAGCCGATATTCCGGAAGCGAAAGCAGCGATTCCAACGACTCCAATTGCTGAATGGCGGTTTGGGCTTTCTTCTGGTGATTGTGGTCATGGTGCTCACGACCAAGGTGTACAATGAATTCGACGTAGTCTCCGGCAAGACCTTTTGGTCCATCACCTACTTTATGGCTTTTGGGGCAGTGATGGCCTTGGAGTACCGCCTCAAACGACGCTATCGGCGCATTCTCACGCAAGCTGAAACCATTCTTACCACCCTGCAATCATGAATATTCGTACCGCTCTCCCTCGTTTGTTTGAAATACTCAGTCGTGGCTATGTCTGGTGCTTTCTGAATCTCTATGGCTGGGGCAAGATGCTCGGCGGGCAGTTTCATCGCCGCGGAAAACTACCCGCAGAAATCGCCCAAACCCCCTTGGGAGAAATTGGAGCGTATGACTTGGCCTGGACCTTCATGGGGTATTCGCACGCCTATATCCTATTCATCGGGATTTCTCAGGTGGTCGGTGCCTGGATGCTGTTGTGGAATCGAACCAAACTCCTGGGCGTGGCCATTCTTTTTCCCATCATGGTGAACATCCTGGTCTTTGACGCAATCTTTCTCGAAACCAAAGGGGCCATGGTCAATGCGGGTCTCTATACGCTGATGCTGCTGTATATTCTGTATCACAATCGGTCCGCCGTACAGACAGCTTTTCTCAGCTTAACCAGGCAAACAGAAACGACTAGCCTCCTGCCGGAAAAGCGCATTCAGCAAGTGTTGGTGCTGATTGGGCTGGCTGGATTGGTCTTTGGTCTGGATCAGTTATTCGTGAATCTGGTCGGGCATTGAGAAAGCGAAGAGCTCATCTATCGAGTGCTGATCGCGCCACCGAGATTTACCAGCGCTTCCTGGGTGGCGGCATCATATACGCCATGAGTTGGCAAGGATTGGCTTTGTTGAAAAGCGATGACTGCTTTTTCAGTATTGGGGCCAAACGCACCATCAGGCTTGCCAGCGGAAAAACCCGCCTGAGCCAGGGCTTTTTGCATCAATTTGACTTGAGTCCCCCTGTCACCGCGTCGCAACACCAACGTAGCCTCTGCTGCTTCTGAAGCAGGGAGATCTCCAACTGTACTGAGTCTTCGGTAGCCAATCAACAAGTTCAAAGGAAAGGCCGCAATGTTCACCATATTGCTTTGGTTCCCACCCAGCACATGAACTCGTTTCCCGTCCTCAGAATGCCCGACATACAAACCAACGTGAGTTACCTTGGTATTGCCGGCTCTGCTGGTGAGCAGCACTACGTCCCCGATGTTGGGACGGGAAATGGCAGATCCAATGTTGCTCCAGGAGGCCGCGCGACCGTCATTGCTTTTGCTGGCTCCTGCACTATGTGCCACCCAATTGAGGAAGAGGCTGCACCAAGGGGTATCGTCGTCGTGATACCAGGAATCAAAGCCTACTTCTTTGGCGTAGGTCATGATTCGTTCGTTGGAACCAACCCCAACGACTTCAGTGGTGCCGATTTCAGCAGCAGCAATGCGGATGAGTTCTTGCATGGGAAATCTTGTATTTTGGCTTCAAAATCCCGAAATTCCATCATAAAACCAAGAGGCAGCGAACCTTCGAGCTATGCTTTTCTTCGAACAATATCCCATTCGGAACTATTCTGCACACATGAGCGATACAGAGCTATTTGAGTTCTGTGTAGCCAATCAGGAGCTTCGGATTGAGCGGGATGCAGATCAAAACATCCTCATTATGGCGCCAGTAGGAGGAGGCTCCGGCTTTTATGAGAAAGACTTTATCACAGATATTGAAATCTGGGTTCGCCAAACAAAGCTAGGGATTAGCTTCAGTTCCTCTACTGGTTTTTTACTCCCCAATGGGGCCATGCGATCTCCAGATGCTTCCTGGTTGTCGGATGAAAAGTGGCAAAGCCTGACAGCTGAGCAAAAGCAGGGCTTTATCCCCTTGGTGCCAGACTTTGTGGTAGAGGTGCGCTCGCCTACCGATTCTCTCAAGCGCTTGCGCAACAAAATGCTGGAGTGGATCGAGCAAGGCGTTCACCTTGGCTGGCTGATTGATCCGGTAGAGAATCAAGCGCTCATCTACCGGGAAAATGGCTCCATTGCCATCATCGAAGGCTTAGAAGCAATCCTCACCGGAGAGGAGGTGATGCCAGGATTTGAATTTGATCTGAATCGGCTTCGCTTGCCGTAGGACGATTTCGTTCCCTCTCTTCTTCCATTCTCCCTACACCAACATCTGCTCACCAGCGGCGATTTCCCGCATGATGTTCTGAATTTTGTCGATGTGCTCCTCGTCTGCGCCAAAGGGGAGGGCGTAGTACAGCCCTTCTTCCAGTTCTGGATACGCCAGAAAGCGACGGAACTGGGTGCGGATGTAGGTGCGAACCTCGTGGAAGGCTCGTTCGATTTCGGAGGGGAGTTCTGGGCGGTTTTCGATCAGGAATACCAGGTCCTGAAAGTCTTCACTGCGCCGGAAGTCTTCTTTGCCCCGATTTTGGAAAGCATCAATTTTGGCCGCTACGTAATACGCAGGCGGAAACAAGCGAATGCTGTGGCCATTGGAGAGAGAATAGGGGCGGGCGTGAAACACCCCTTCTTCGTACCACCGATTTTGGAAGCCCATCAATTCGATTTGCCACTGCATGGGCGATATCGTCAACGGAATTCCCTGATATTTCCAGTGGGGGCTGGGCTGACCTGCCACCCCCACTTTTTCAAAGCCGCGATCAGAGAGAAGTTGTTCCCACTGAAACATATCCAGCAAAGCCGGAATGTGCAGCATGCAATCAATGTCACTGGTTGGCCGATATTCAGGCGCTGCCAGATCAGTTATGTATAAATCAAGCACTGCTCCCCCCACAAAAATCGTCTGCCGGGTGAGATCACTCAGGCCTGACGCTACCGTCTGCAACAATTCGAGGTGCTTAGTTGGCATAGCTGTTTTCTTTGATTCGTTGGTTGAGTGCTTCTATGGCCAGATTTTGTTCCCTTGCTCGTCCCACTCGTACTGCATCCGCCAACGCCAGCAATTCATATAACTGTGGATCCTTGCGAATGGCTTTGATCACGCTGGGATAC
Source organism: Bacteroidota bacterium (assembly GCA_039033615.1). Classification (GTDB taxonomy): domain Bacteria; phylum Bacteroidota; class Bacteroidia; order J057; family J057; genus JBCCCJ01. Next base: position 4,748 of record JBCCCJ010000180.1, on the reverse strand, counting down.
AAAGGAGGCACGGATTGCCCCCGCATATTTCCCATCGAACTGGGCCACACATAAGATTCCTGGTCAGAGAGAATCATATCTGAAAGCGGCTTCGCTGAGTGAGCCGTTGGGATTCCCCTTACTAACGAACCAGGCTGCACGGGAAATACATATTTCAGCCCGTAGGTAAGAAATTCCATCAAAGAAGCCCGAAAGACCCGTTTCTTACTTTGGTCCACCAATCGAGCCTGCCAGGACCGATTGAGCGCTTCCGCAACTTCCGATTGACTGATGTGCAAGGCTTGGGCCATGTCTGAATACCTCCAGGGAGTCTCTCCCCAGGCGACCATTTTGAGCAAAATGACCACGTCTTGTGGCCGCATGCCATTGTGTTTCCGCATAAGCGTTTCGTCCTGATAGTAAGATCGCGATTCGCGAATGAAACTACAAAATTTCACGGAAAACACTTATGCAAAAACCACCCCAGCTTTTTCCCCCATGAAAGAGTTTTGGCTAATTGGCAGATTTTTTGGCACAAACGGTCAAATCCTGAGCTTAAATAGGGGTTTTCCCCGCTTCACCAGAAATGAGACGGAGTAGAATCAAGGAAAGTCACGGGGATCATTCCTCTTCGTAGAAAGCGCTGACCTCTTCGAGGGGCTTCCGTTGGAGATTGGGGACACTGGTTCCTTCGGCGGGAAAGCCAACCGGAATCAAGAGGAAAGGCCGTTCATTTTCTGGTCGCCCCAGGATCTTGGTCAGAAACTTCATCGGGCTCGGGGTATGGGTCAAGGAAACCAGGCCAGCGTTATAGATGGCTTGTAACAAAAAACCAGAAGCCAGTCCCACCGACTCATTGACATAGTAGTTGTTGAATTTTTCGCCGTCCTTGAGGTCATATGCCTTTTTAAACACCACAATCAACCAGGGAGCAATTTCTAGAAAAGGCTTGTGCTCATTGGTGCCAAAAGGCTTCAAATCTTCCTTCCAGCTTTCGGACATCCGGCTTTCGTAATTCCGCTTTTCTTCGGCTTCTGCACCGATCCTGATTTCCTGTTTGAGGGCGGGATCACTGATTGCACAGAAGGTCCAGGGTTGCTTGTGCGCGCCTGAAGGAGCAGTGGAAGCAGTCAGGATGATGTGCTCGATCACCTCTCGGGGGACAGGCTGATCTGAAAACTTTCGGACCGTCCTGCGACCTTCCATGAAGGCGTGCAACTCTTTGGCTCGGCTTTTTGCTTCGGCCAGGCTTCTTTTTGGAGGAGAATAAGGAATGAATGTATCCACAGCGAGGGAGTTTCCGTTGAATCTGATACCTTTGTGCGGGATGGCATCAATTGATTTCTACTGGCGACAAAGGTACAAAAAGTCTCAGTAGTCAACGTCTGCCAACTGACCCCTGTAACCTTTTTATTCTACATCAGTATCCCCATCCCAGGATTGATTTTTCTATGAGTCGGAGGACAATAACCAGGATCAATGAACGGGGCATCTACGGTGCGTTGGTAGCGTTTGTCTATGGGGTACTGAACTTGAATGGGCGGATTGATTGGATTCTGATCAGCACCCTCACGGGTTTCTGTCTGGGCTTTTGTACAGGCTTGTTGGATTATTGGTTGTTCCACACCCGACTTCGTCGCCAGCCCTTTCTCGTGGTATTGGCGGTCCGGACGGTGGCTTATCTGGGGATGGTGTGTTTCATTCTCCTGCTCATTCTGGGAATCTTTCTCATCATTTCCACCGGGCAAAGTCCACTGGAATTGTGGCACAGTACCCTGGTACAGAATTGGATTGCCGAGGGCTCTTTTGGGTATCTGGTGCTGTACTGCATGGTGGTGCTGTTGATTCTTCAGTTTGTTACCCTGGTGGCACGCCTGTTGGGGCCCAATGTCTTGCTGAATTACCTGATGGGACGCTATCACGAACCCAAGGAAGAGGAGCGAATCTTCATGTTCATGGATTTGCGTTCTTCTACCACCATTGCCGAACGACTGGGCCACTTGGAATGGCACAATTTCCTGAATGACTTTTTCTTCGACATTGCCCAACCCGTTCGTCGCTATCGAGGGGAGATCTACCAATATGTCGGAGATGAAGTGGTCATCAGCTGGCCCAAAGAAACGGGACTCCGTCGCCTCAACTGCATCCATTGCTTTTTTGGGATTTGGCGTCGAATCGCTTCCCGCAAAGAAAGTTACCTCAAAAAATATGGCTACGAACCCGTTTTCAAAGCAGGCTATCACGTGGGCGAGGTAACCGTAGGAGAAATTGGCGACTACAAAAGAGACGTGGTTTTTCACGGAGACGTGGTCAATACCGCTTCCCGCATTCAGGTAGAATGCAATCACTACAATCGCAGGTTGTTGCTTTCCAATACGCTCCTGGATCAATTGGACTTGGGGGATGAATTCACTTCGGAGTACATCACCCGATTGCGCTTGCGAGGGAAAAACGAAGAACTGGAACTCCATAGCCTGGACCCAGTAGAAGAAGCTGCCTTACAACCCGCTGTCAGATGAGCCTAACAGATACCTTTTCGGCCCTGCCCCGCCTCGGCTTGGGATTAGCGGCCCTGGGTCGCCCCGGCTACATCAATTTGGGGCATGGCCAAGACCTGCCTGAAGATCATGATCCCGCAGCAATGGAAGCCCAGACGCATGAGATGCTGGACCTCGCTTGGGAACATGGCGTCCGTTATTTCGATGTCGCCCGATCTTATGGTCGAGGGGAAGAGTTTCTGGGGAACTGGCTGCGAAAGCGGACCTTTTCCTCGGCATCCCCCACAGTCGGTTCCAAATGGGGCTATACCTACACCGCTGATTGGCAGGTCCAAGCCGAGCATCACGAAATCAAAGAACACGCTCTCCCGGTGCTGGATCGGCAATGGCAAGAAAGTCAGGCCAACTTGGGCACCCACCTGGATCTGTACCAAATTCACTCTGCGACTCTGGAAAGTGGGGTGCTGGCGCGTACCGAGGTGTTGCATCGGCTGGCGGAATTGAAAGCGGCCGGGATGGGCATCGGCCTGTCTCTGAGTGGGCCGCAGCAGGCAGCAACCCTGGGCAAAGCCATGCAGGTATCAGTGGATGGGGTACGCTTGTTTGATGCGGTGCAGGCTACCTTCAACCTTTTGGAACAGGCAGCTCAGCCTGCCTTGCGGGATGCTGCTGAGGAAGGCTGGGTCATCATTGTGAAGGAAGCCTTGGCCAATGGTCGTCTAACGGAGCGAAATGAGGCGTCTGATTTCCAATCTAGCAAGCAAGCCTTGTCAGAAGCGGCGCAAGACCTGAAGATCAGCCTGGATGCGCTGGCTTTAGCTTGGGTATTGCAACACCCTTGGGTTCACATGGTCCTGAGTGGGGCCGCAACCCCTGCCCACCTGAATTCGAATGTGCAGGCATTGGACAAGAAACTTGTGATTCCCAGCGGGCTTCAAACTTCCCTAGGTAGGCAACTCAAAGAGAAATCTGCCAACTATTGGCACATCCGCAAGGCTTTGGCCTGGAATTGATGGCAGGGCCTTTGTACCTTTGCTACGCAAAACCGTCATCTATGTACGCCGACTACTTCAAGGAAAAGTTTCCCCAGGACGAATCCAATGGGCTCTACAAGGTCCCCAAACTGCCTGCTGTCCGCTTGGGCAAAATCCTCATCAAAGACAAACGCATCGCCAGTCCCAACGATGTGATTGCGATGCATTATTATTCCAGCACCTTCAGCAGCGGAGTGATCCTCTTCACCCAGGACAAATGCTTCTTTGAGGATGGTTCCTTTTTGTTAGAAGACGTCAAAGAGGTACAAATCAAAGGCCGTAAACTCACGGTATTTGCCAACCAGCAAGCCCAACTCATTCCCCTGCAACTCTCCGCCAAAAACGATCAGGTAGCCCAAACCCTCAAGCGGATTCTAGAAGGAGCCTCCCGCTTCGATCCCAAAGCCGAAAAGCTCATGGAAAATACCTCCAACTACGAGCAATACAGCACCACAGAATTGGACTGGTTGAACCTGAGAGATGAGATCATGCGCACCATCGACATGCTGTACGAGCGCTATAACGATGGTAAACTCTCCATCCTCGAATACGAAGAGAAAAAAGAGGAACTGCTGGGGCGATTGTAAGAGGACTGGGTAGATATTAGGTAGAACTTACCTCATCATACTTTAAAAATGACTATATTCATTTTAGTGTAGGATCAGGCAATCATGCTAAAGAAAGAATGACCGATCGACAATGCCAAGAGAAAATCACTGCCATGGAGTGGGCAGATTTACAAGAGCTCTGGGATCAGATTCAAGATTGTCATACACCAGATTGGGATGCAGGAAAGGCTTTTGAATATCTCGTGGTCAGAATGTTTGAGCTAGATGGTTGTAAAGTGAGATACCCTTTTTCAGTCAGTCTCCCTTACAAGTCTTCTATTATGGAGCAAATTGATGGGGTTATTTACCATGATTCGATTGGCATTTTATTAGAGTCGAAAGATCATTCCAATAAGAGCGAAAAAACCAAAAGAAATATCAATATTGAACCGATTGCTAAACTCAGGAATCAACTTCAAAGAAGACCATATCTGACCATTGGGTGTGTATTCAGTGCCGGTGGATATACAGAAGCGGTTTCAACTCTCATTGACTATCTAGGCAATGAAACCATCCTAATCTGGCATGGGGAAGAAATTGATCACTGCCTTGATAAAAAAGAAATCAAGTCGTGTTTGGTCTCGGAGATTGAAAAAATAATAGAGTTAGGAGTTAATGATTTTTAAATA
>JBCCCJ010000179.1:0-7913 GCA_039033615.1 Bacteroidota bacterium | reverse complement strand
TCACCATTCTCAAGGATCGGACGAGCCAGGAAGTCGCTTACTTCATCTATGAAATGAATGATGCGGAATTTGTGGTCTTTGATCTGAGAGACAGTGTCGAGGTATATATGGACAAGCACGAGACTTCTGCTCGCCAACATGAAATTGCGGGCGTGATTCAAGGGTCTTTGTATGAGAGTTTTCAGGCCCAAGGCTTGGAAATTTCTCTGGCCAAGCTCCTAGAAGAAGTGTTTGCTTGGTCAGTGGATTTTTTCCACCTGGAAGATGGGGATGGGTTCAAGGTCATTTACGAAGAACAATTTGTCGATGGCATCTCTATCGGCATCTCGCAAATTCTTGCGGCTCAGATTGTGCATGAGGATACCATCTATGATGCCTTCCATTTCGATGGGGATAGTCTGGGCGATTATTTTGATCGGAACGGGATCGCGCTTCGTCGGCAGTTCCTTCAATCCCCGGTCAGCTACCATACGTATGGTGAGGCGGCTTCTGCCTCCGAGTTTCCTTCTCGCCAATCCCGCCTGAGTCTCGATTTTGGGGCTCCACAGCATACGCCAGTCCTCGCCATGGGAGAAGGGACGGTGAGCAAGATTCGCCGTCAACGCGGGCACTTGAATTCGGTTTCGGTTTCACATGAAGGCGGATTTCAAACCCAGTATATGCACCTGTCCAAAATTGATCCTGAATTGCAAGAAGGGCAGGCACTTCTGCCAGGGGATGAAATTGGGTATGTAGGGAGCCCCAGAGGTAGTAGCACCCATGTCCGGCTCAGATTTTGGAAAAATGGCCGTCAGGTGCATCCCAATCAGGTCGTTTTCCCCTCCATCCTACAGCTTCCAGAGGATCAATTCCCACAATTTCAGCGACAGGTCACGCGTTATCAGGACCAACTGTCCCGCCTGCAATTGGAGGAAAGTCTGCTGAATAGCCTCGGCGCTACCAATTGACTTTTTCCCCAATTCTGTTTCAATCGTCGGTTTTGGCCCCCTTTTTGCGACTTCTTTTTCCCTAATGGGAGGAATTGATGGATAATTGGTTTTTTTGAATGGTCCTTGTATTTATCCTACGGGACATTTTGAACTTTCCAGATAACCAAAATGTCGAAAGGCATTTCTATTCCGCTCACTTCCAGCTACCTTTGTAAAGAGATCAGACCCAGGATCTACGTACCAGAAGCCCAATTGCCACCACTATTTGTTTCATTGCCAAGCTTCTATTCTCTCGCTGATGAAATCGTTGAGTACGTTCTTTGTCTGCCTGCTCTTGTTTTCCACCGCCTACAGTCAGAACAATCTGTTCATTCCCTTCGGCCAAAGTTCCGAAGAGGTGAAAGTATTCCTGGGTTCCCGGGACTATATCATCAATATCCATGAGGATCCTGACATGGAACGCGTTCGTGCCATTTTGGATCAGGACAAGCAGGTAGAATATGTGTTTCAACATGGCACCCTCTACGCCATCACCGTTACCCGCAACTACCGCAATCGCAAGATGGGACGGGAAATCCTCAAAAATTGCCTAGACTATATGGATTACGTGAGCCATGGAAACGTAACCCAAACCGCCTCTGATGGCATCATCACCCACACGGCTTACAACGAGAAGAAAGTCATGAAGCTGTTCATTCAGCAGCATGATGCCAGCGTAACGCTGACGCTGACTTCCATGAGTCGCACCTATGGTCCTCCCCTCGCTGAAGAAGACTTCTACTACGAAGCAGACCTCATCGAGCAAAACAAGCGGTTCATTTCCAATTAGCGGATTCTGATCATGCAGCAAAAAAAGCTGAGCTTGGTTCGCCAAGCTCAGCTTTTTTTGCTACGATCCTTTAGCGATCCCTCGACCGGTAACCCTCGTCGAGGGATTCAATTATTGCTTCTCCAATTTATGGGTCCAGGTTCCTTCGGAAGTTTGCACCCTGAGCAGGTACATCCCACTCGACCAGGTTTCGGCGGGAATCTGCACCTCTGTCATGGCCGCAGGAGATGATTCCCACACCAGTTTTCCTTGTACATCTAGGACCGCACACGATGTGATCCGAATGCCCTCACTGCTGAGTCGAAAGTGGTTCCGGCTAGGGTTGGGGAATACGCTCAGTTGCCGCATCCAAGCTTCCTCCTGAGAGCTTACCTTATTTTCCACCACCACAATGTTTGCAGGAATGCCACTCACCGCCACTTCCGCACCCGAAGCAGTGATGGCGTAGATGTCTGAGAAGGTCAGGCGAAGGGTATCCGTAACGGGGCGCTTGGCAATGTCATCGATCATCACAAAGGTGGCCGCAGCAATCTGCCCAGAGCCATTGCTATTGATTTGATCTTTTTTGCTCAGGCCGACATCGATCAATCCATCGAGGTAAAAGTCTTTCCTCAGTTGGAGCAAATCTGTCCCAAACCAGCCAGAGGTGGCCTGAACATTCATGGTATTGGTATCCACCAGATGGGATTGATAGTTGACGGTGAAGGCGATGCCGTGAATGCTGTCCACGGGCAGGGAAGCCGTCCCCAACATAATCGGCAACGACAATGGGCTCCCTACGACGATAGGACCTACAATCGAAGTGGTATCGAAATACATCGACAAGCCACTCCCGCTGGTTTGGCTGGTTTTGTTATGGGTCAACCCATAATTCAAGCTGATCGCCAAGGTATCATCGCTGTCCACGTCTGCATCCCCGTCGGTATCGGCATAGGCTGCATTGATGCCAATGCTCAAGGAGTCGCTCCAACTATCCGTTGGTTGGCCTTCCCAGTTGAGGCTAGCCCCAAAACGAGGCGGGCCTGTGAACCCAAAACCAAGGCCAAGGGCCAGCACGTCCTGGTTGTTCGCAATTCCATCATTGTTTGCATCCCCCGGCCACACACATTCTGGCCCGATCACAATGGTTTGGGCCAAGGTATCCGGCCCACAATTCCCAAAGGCAAAGAGCCGTACCTCATAGGTTCCCACAGAGGTGTAGGTATGGGTCGGTTCAAACTGGGTGCTGCTGTTCCCATCTCCAAAGGTCCACTGGTAGATGCCGCCAGGTCCCAAAGAAGATTGATTGAAGAAGTGAGCTTCGTAACATCCGTCTACACTGTCCGTGAATGCGGCAATCAAATCTGGCTCAATGACGATGTTCCCGACCGCCGAATCGGCGCAACCCAAATCATCTGTGGCCAATAACTCATAGGTATAGGTACCCGGTGTGGCAAAGGTTCGACTGAATGAAGGGGTGGTAGCGCTTTGGCCATCGGAAAATAACCAGTTCCAGGTGGTCACGCCATTGGGGATTCCGAGCGATACATCCTGGAAATCAACCAATTCGTTTGCACAGGCTTGGGCTGGTCCAATTGCGCCCGCAATGACCTCTTGTACAGTAAAAGTGGTCGTGACTGTATCGCTCAAGCAGCCGCCGTTTGCTATTTGGAGGAAAATGGTCTTGGAGCCAGGGGTAGCAAAGACAACCCCTGTTGGCAGGCTGTCCTGGCTGGTAGCAGGAGTAGCGCTCAAGCCAAAATCCCAACTGATGTTCGTAAAGGCGGAGGAAGTTTGGAAAGAAAAGGAAAACCCATTACCTGCCAGACATTGATCATCTACCGAGTCGATGCTGACCAGAATGGGATCATTCACAATCACCAACACACTGTCGATTCCGGTATTGAGCAGGGCATCGGTCACGGCAATGGTGTAGAAGGTTGTAACGGTTGGGCTGGCATGGGTGGTCAGTTGATCTAATGAATCCAATCCGGCTGCGGGACTCCACTGGACCGTGTAAGGGGGAGTCCCCCCAGTTACGAGGCCAGTCAAGGGAATGGCAGGCGTGCCGGTACAGTAGTACGCAGTGTCTGGGTTGATATCTACACTGACCTGAGCCTGCGCACTATACGCGGTCAACATCAAGAGAATCATCCAGCTTACCCTACTGGTCCAGAGATAATCACGCTTCATCTGTTGCAAGTTATGAGTTGAGGTTATGGTATTTGCAGCAAAAAATGTCCCACTATTTTTGGAAAGAATCAAAGACAGAATTGAGATTTTCTGACTACCTTTCCTTAACTTAAAAATAAAGTTTCCTCATTATCAATGAGATAAAAATAAATTGACAAGAATTTCTGAAAAAATATGAAAAGCTCCCGGCTTAGAAAATTGTTGCAAACCCTCACCCCCAAAGAGCAAAAATCCTTTCGGCGGTACGTAGATTCTCCTTACTTCAACCGGAACCCCCGTCTCTTACTGCTCTTGAATGGCCTGCTTCAGCAAGACCCAGCCCATGAATTGGACAAGCAAACCGTATATCAATGGATGTATCAGGGGGCCGAGGTTTTTGAAGAGCAAAAGGTCTATGACCACACCTCGGCGCTATACAAATTATTGGAAAGTTTCCTGGCCCAGCAACAATTTGAGGAACATGCCTGGTGGAAGAAGCAGTTTTTGTTGCGGGATTTGATTGAAAGAGGAGAAGATGACGCCTTCCAACGGCTACAGAAACAAGTGCGCCAGCAATTGGCAAAGGCAGACCTGCACCAAGGAAAACCTGATCAGTATCTGCAACGGTACTTGCTTCATCAGGAAGCAGATCGGTATTTCGGTCGCCAGCATGTCCGGGGCTTGGATATGCAGGACAGCTTGATGGAAGCCTCTGAAAATCTGGATCGCTTTTACTTCGCTTCGAAATTGATCCATACCTGCGAAATGCTCAACCGCAACAACATCATCAAGACGACCTACTCCCCGCCTTTGATGAAAGAGTTGGCCCAATTGATTCAGACCGCTCCCACCAGCTACTGGGACATACCGTTGATTGCGATTTACCTGAGAATTTATTTCACCTTGACCGAGAGTGAGGAAGAAGACCATTATGAGGCCCTCGTCAAATTGCTCGAAGTGAAATCCAATCATTTCCACGTCAATCAGGCGAGAGATATGTATGGCTACGCCTTGAATTATTGTACCAAACAGCTCAACCGGGGGAATCAGCGCTATTTGGGTCGCATTTTCGAATTGTACCAACAACTGCTGACCAAGGGCTTGCTGCTGGAAGAAGGATTCCTGGCGCATTGGCACTTCAAAAATATCGCGACCGTCGGGATTCGCTTGAAGGAATATGAATGGGTGTTTGGATTTTTGGATGAATACAAAGGGATTGTCCATCCAGAACAACGAGAAAACACCTACAACTACAACCTCAGTGTTTGGTACTACGAGCAGAAAAAATATCATCAGGCCCTCCAACAGCTCCAAAAAGTCAGTTTTTCGGATGTGTATTACGACCTCAGTGCCCGAAGTCTGGTGCTGAAAATCTACTACGAAACCTGGGAGGTAGATTCCCTCGATTATCACATCAAAGCCTTCCAAAGTTACCTTCGCCGCAATCAGTTGGTCTCCTCCTACCAAAGAAAAATCTACCAAAATCTCCTCCGTTTCGTCCGCAAACTCTACCGACTTCAACTCAGCAAAGATCCGGAAAGTCAAACCCACAAATTGCAACAGCTGTACCAGGAAAGCCTCCAGAACCGCGAAATCGCAGATTTGAAGTGGTTGCGAACCAACATCCAGGAATTGGCGAAGGCAGAACAGATTGAATTACAAACCTAATTTAGATATCCCTAAATATTATTTAAGATTTGTTTGATTTAGAATATTTTCCTTTTACCTTGCGAAGGTGAAATGAGCACCATGCCATGTCTTGGTTCTAGTTGAAAATCATCCCTCATGTTTCTTTCCCTTCGCCGAAGTTTGTGGGTTGTTCCCCTGCTTCTCTTCCCTTTTCTTCTTCCTGCCCAGGAACCGCCCATTCGAATCGTGGCCACCACGACCTTCCTGGCGGATATGACTCAGCAGATTGTCGGAAATGAGCTGTCTGTCGTTTCTCTGATGCCATTGGGAGGAGATCCCCATATCTATGAACCCATCCCAGGCGATGCCAAACTCATTGCGGAGGCTGACCTCATCCTGAAAAATGGACTGACCTTGGAAGGCTGGCTGAATGAGATGATAGAAAACTCCGGCACCCAGGCCAAGGTGGCAACGGTGAGTGAAGGCATCAGTCCTATTCAGAGTAGCGATCATGTGGGGGCGGTAGATCCTCATGCCTGGATGGACGTCCAATACGCGCTGAAGTATTGCCGAAATATATTGGCGGCCCTTCGCGAAGTAGCCCCCGAAATGGCCCCTCAATTTGAGCAGAATTTTGCGGCTTATGAAGCGGAACTACAAGCATTGGACCAATACATCTTGGCTCAAATCAAGCGCATTCCGCCTTCCCAGCGGATTCTGGCTACTTCGCATGATGCCTTCCGCTATTTTGGCAATCGCTATGGACTGGAAGTGGTTTCCATTCTTGGCACCAGTACTGATGCAGAAATTCGCCTGGAGGATATTCAGGTCATGAAAGACCTGATTCGCGACCGGGATCTCCCTACCCTCTTCATAGAATCCACCATCAATCCACAGACCATGCAACAGATTGCCGAAGACGAGCGAGTCCGCATCGGCAAAAAACTGTTTGCTGACTCCTTGGGGGATGAAGAAAGTGGGGCCGACAGTTTCACCAGTATGCTACGACAAAATACGGATCGGATCGTGGAAGGGCTGCTCCTGGGCAAAGCCGAGGACCCTGCTCAGCAGGAATATGTATTTCTTTGGGTCGTAGCAGCCTTATTTGTGGTCGCTTTTTGGGTAGTGAAATCCCGCCTGCAGCTCCCGGTCAAGGAAGGGCTTCCGTGGCAAGACTACCAGATTGAGGTCGAAGGACTTTCGGTTTCCTATGACCGAAAAATGGCCTTGAGCAACGTCTATTTGCAGATCGAACCCGGCTATGTATATGGCCTGATCGGGGGAAACGGCTCCGGAAAATCTACCCTATTCAAATCCATCCTGGGTCTCATTGATCCGGATGCAGGCAGCGTCCGAATTCATGGGCAGGCCGTGGATGATGTGCGAAAATTCATCACCTACATACCACAACAGGAGGAAATCGACTGGTCTTTTCCGGCTACAGTACTGGACGTGGTCATGATGGGTCGATATCCCCACCATCCGGTATTTGGCCGATTGGATGAAGCAGACCGCCACAAAGCCGTGCAGGCGCTCAAAGCCCTTGGCATCGAGGAATTGCAGCAAAAGCAGATCGGAGAATTGTCCGGGGGTCAACAACAGCGGGTGTTCATCGCACGGGCTATGTGCCAGGAAGCCGAGGTCTATTTGTTTGATGAACCCTTTGTGGGGGTAGACATGGCTACGGAACATCAGATCATGGACATTGTGCGATCGCTGGCGACCCAAGGGAAACTCGTGGTCATCATCCACCACGATTTGGCGAAAGTAAAGGAATATTTCGACCGACTGATCATGATCAATCAGCGCGTGATCGCCGTAGGAGAGACCGAGACGGTGTTCACCGATGAGAACATCAAGCATACCTATGGCGGTCGTCTGACCATTTTGCAAAAAACCGAACATTATCTCTAAGCATGGATACCATTCTGGAAATGTTTCAATATGAGTTTGCCGTGCGGGCCTTGCTGGCTTCTACGATGGTAGGCCTGATGTGTGGAGTACTTGGTTGCTTCATCGTATTAAAGAATATGTCGCTCATTGGGGATGCCTTGTCCCACGCCATTTTGCCTGGCGTCGTCGTTGGGTTTATGATTGCGGGCTACAGTCTAGTCGGATTTTTCACCGGATCGGTGCTGGCAGGCTTGATTGCGGCGGTCTTCATCACCTGGATTCAGCGCAACGTAAAAACCCAGGAAGATGCGGCCATTGGCATCGTTTTTACCTCATTGTTTGCCCTCGGGGTCATTGGGATCTCCAACCTGACTCCTCCCTGTTTAGGGTCAAATAAAATCGGTAGAGTCAGGGATTGAAAATCTCCTTTTAACTGTTTCAACTTTGCCAATTCGGCATTGGTAATTATGGGAGTTTTTAAC
>JBCCCJ010000178.1:0-7917 GCA_039033615.1 Bacteroidota bacterium | reverse complement strand
GAATTGACGAATTGCCTTCCCACCAGTCCGCATTTGTGGAAATTCGCTACGCAATGGGGGTAGTTTCTTTCCCCAGCGAATAGCACAAATTGGAATCCCTGATTCTCAAATTCAGATGGTTCGGCATGCTCACTACAGGTTTGTGGCTGATTTTTCCTTGTCATATCCAAGGGGAATGTCAGAACCCGAAATGATTGCTACTTATGACAACGTTTTGTAAGAGACTCACTTCCAGTAGTTTGTAAAAATTAGTTTTGTTAGCCACGAATTGACGAATTGCCTTCCCACCAGTCCATATTTGTGGAAATTCGCTACGCAATGGGGGTAGTTCCTTTCCCCAGCGAATAGCACAAATTGGAATCCCTGATTCTCAAATTCAGATGGTTCGGCATGCTCACCACAGGTTTATGGCTGATTTTTCCTTGTCATTCCAAGGGGAATGTTGGTGCCCGAAATAGGTGCTCGCTATGACATCCTTTGGTTGAAATCTTACCTTTGAAGCCTGACCCTCAACTCATTCCCCTCGTATGACTTCTCCCTTTCTTTCTTTGCCTCAGGCCGAACAATTGGCGGCTGCCTACGGAACCCCGCTCTACATCTATGATGCGGCTACCATCCATGATCGGCTGGATCAATTCCGGCGGGCCTTTGCCGATCTGCCGATGAAATTGTTTTATGCCGGAAAAGCCCTGACCAATCAGGCCATTCTTCGCCTGATGCAAGAGGCGGGGACCGGATTGGATACGGTCTCTTTGAATGAAATTCATTTAGGGCTCCGGGCCGGATTTGCGCCTGAAGACATCTTATTTACCCCCAATTGTGTGGCTTTCGCTGAAATTGAGCAGGCGGTGGAGTTGGGCGCTCAGATCAACCTCGAAAACCTACAGTATGTGGAGCAGTTTGGGCAGAGATACGGTGGGCGGGTGCCTTGCTGTATCCGCCTCCATCCCGACATCGGCAGGCAGGGAGAAGCGACCAAGGTGTCGGACTGGCATCACCAAAGCAAATTTGGGATCGCCCGCAAGCACATCAAGCAGGTGCATGCGCTGCGGAAACGGTATGGAATGCGGATCACTGGGGTCCACATCCATTCCAGCAGCAAAATCATGAATCCAGCAGTCTTTCTGGCGGGAGCGGAGGTAGTCTTTGCCTTGGCGCGGGACTTTCCTGACCTGGAGTTTTTGGATTTTGGCGGGGGGATCAAACCGCCGGAGCAGCCGGGTGGTCCGGCCGTTGACATCCATGCGTTAGGGAAAGCTTTCACTCCTCGCTTTGAGGCATTCGCCCGAGACATGAAGCGAGACCTCCAATTGTACTTCGAGCCGGGGCGCTGGCTGGTCATGGAGGCCGGGGCCTTGTTGACCCAGGCTACCGCAATCAAAAACAATGGCCACGTGGACATCATTGGTCTAGATACCGGCTTCAACCACCTCATCAGGCCTATGATGTATGGCGCCTATCATCCCATTGTGAATCTGAGCCGACCCGATACGGCGGTTCAGCCCTATCATGTGGCAGGCAACATTTGTGAGATTGATTATTTCGCCAAAGACCGTCTCCTCCCCAAGACTGAAGTCGGGGACCTCCTGGCCATCCTTAACGCTGGGGCCTATGGATTCAGCATGGCCTCCACCTACAACAGCCGCTTTCGGCCGGCAGAGGTATTGATGGAGGGCGAGAAAGTTCGGCTGATTCGGCGAAGAGAGACCCTGGCGGATTTATTGGCGAATCAGGTGGAGTAGGGTAGGGGTTACTTCCCAAACCAATTCTCCACTCCGGTCCAATCGTCCGGGACTCCGCATTCCTGTAAGTCCAGGCAGCGCTGTCGATACATGGCCGCGACTGCATCCTCTGGGAATTCGGCCAGTACCTGCTCGAATTTCGTCAAAGCTTTGGGCATGTCGCGGAGGAAATAGGCTTTGAGGCCTGCTTCGAAGTAGGGGAGCGTAGCAGCCTTTTGAGCGGAGATGGCATCGACATCCCCGTCGAAAAAATCATAGACGCTGATGGGGTCTTTTTTCCCTTTGACCATTGCTAGACCCAGAAAACGATATCGAAACTGATCCAATTGTTTGATGCCCAATAAGGTGCTTTCGCTCACCAGCACCGAGGAAACAAAATGCTTGGTGAGTCCTTCCATGCGCGAAGCGGTATTCACCGTGTCGGCCACCACACTCACGTCCATCCGCTTTTCATCTCCAATCACCCCCAACATCAAAGGGCCTGTGTGAATGCCAATCCCAATCCGAATGGGCAAGCGTCCTTTTTGGTGGCGTTCTTCATTGTAGGCATAAAGGGTGTGCTGCATCTGAATGGCGGCTTCTACCGCATCCTGAGGCGATTCTTCCCCATTCACCCCCGACATGAACAAGGCCATGATCCCATCTCCGTAGTATTGATTTACAAAGCCACGGTTGGACTTGATGATGGGACCGACCCGACCCAGGTAGGAATTCAGGAAGCTGAAATTTTCCTTGGGGGTCATGGACTCCGAAATGGTGGTATAGTCCCGAATGTCCACAAAGAAGACCGTTACTTCTTTTTCGACCTGATCGCCAAGATTCACTTCCAGGATGCTGTCTCGGCCCAGGGAAGTCAGAAATTCATACGGGACAAAGCGCTCTGTAGCGGCATTGATGCGCTGCTGCAGGTCCAGGCTATCTTGGAGGGCATCTTTGCGGGACTTTTCGAGTAAGTTATGTTTCTGGCCGAGACCTAAGGCAAAGGCACTCAACTGGAGCGCGATGCCTCCCTGGAGGATGGTGTAGAGGTATTCTGGTTGGAGAAAGGACAGCGCTGGAGTCAACTCGATGATGACCACGAGGAAAGCAGGGAGAATGAAGCCCGCCAGCAGAAACAAGGTCGCCAAGAGAAAGGACGTGGCGGGCTTATAGCCTTTTCGCAGGGCTTGAATGCCAAGGAAAATGATGAAAATCAAGCCCCCAAACACAAACAAAAACAAGCAGCCGACCAATAAGGCCGCAATGATGGTGAGGGGAATGGTGCCGATCCAATCACGGAGCCCATCTCGCAACAAGAGCGCACATAGCGTCACCCCATTGAGGCTCCCATAAATGATCAGGTAGGTCCGAAGGGGCTTGACCCACTGTGGCAGGCGTTTGGGGAGATTGAGATAAGAAGCCGAAAAGCGCATCATGCCATAGCCCGCAATCCAGATCGAGAGAACCGTGGGTACGTACTGCGAAATGTGAAAATAGATCAGCCCCCCACTCAAATAGTTGGTGGAGACAATGAAGATGCACAACCCGGCCACATAGAGGCTGTAGTAGCCATGAACCGGATCTTTGGTGGTCAAAAACATCAGCAAAAAGAACAAGAGCTGAATCACGATGATGCCCTGAAAGATGCCGTTGATGTGCATTTCCAGGCTCCTTTTTTTGACCAATTTTTCGTAGGCCACATGTTGAATCCGCAAGCTGCTGAGTCCGGGAGGAGACCTTCTGCTTTCTCTCACGTTGAAAAACAGCCAGGAAGATTGGCCGGGGAGCAGAGAAAAGCGAACGTGTCCGTTTGCACCGGGAATGGAAATGTCCTCGTCCAAAAACCCTGTTCCGGTTCGTTGATGTTGAATCTGATTGCCTTGGATCAGGTAGGCCTCGATGTATTTCCAGGTTTCGGGATTCCGACCGGGGTGAAGGGTAACGGACTGGGGGAATGAGTCGTTGTTGGTCAATTTCACCCGAATCCAAAAGTTACCCTCCTGAGTCAATAAGCTGTCCCAGGCAATCCCCTCTGCGTTGAGAGAGACAAACTTGCCAGAATCTGCGGCCATGCGCACAGTTGGGAAGGGAATGTCAGAAGAACTATGCCAAATGGACAACTCGTGCAAGAGTTCATAAGAGACCCAATTCGCTGAAGTCTGATTCAACACATACCCTCTGGCAATCTGTAAGTGGACCAGTTGTTTGCGAACGGTTTTGGCTTTGTCCCAGTCGCGTTTGTCCCAATGATACCAACGTTGGAATTGCAGCATTTCTTCCCAAAGCGAACTGTCGCCCGTAGCTTTGGCGAAGGCAATTTGCTGATGGGATCGCTCATATAGGCTCAGCAGACTGTCGGCAGGAATTTTTTTGAAGCGCTTGGCTTTTTTGATGTGGGAAAGGGGAGGCATAGGAGTCACTAGCTCCAAAGAGTCAAAGGCTGGCGCTGGCAGTTGGCCATGGACGACCCCAGCCATCATCAACATGCCCAACCATATAGCGTAGCGCCGCATAAGCCTAGAACTTATTCCCTTGTAAGGTAGAGAAAAACTATTTGTGCTACTAGGCTTCATGTACGAGAGAATCAAGTTCTGGAACTCAGGGACGGGGGGGAGGCATTTTGGGTTGGAAATATTCCTTCTCACTCTTTAGGTTTGCAACATGAAAATACGCTTGTTGTTTTCCCTGCTCGTAGCGGGGCTGTTGTTAGTTTGGAGCTGCGAACGACCTAATAACCCGGTAGAGGAAGGAATTCTCACCTTTTCCGGCGATACTTTGGAATTCGATTCCATTTTCACCACCCTCTTGACTCCTTCCCAGCGGGTGATGGTGTACAATGAGACTGGACGCGCGGTCAATATTTCCCGCATTTGGTTGGAAGATGGCGAACGGACCCGATTTGAGATGATTGTGGACGGCATTCAGGGCAAAGAGGTCGAAGATGTCAGCTTGGCAAACGGAGACAGTCTTTTCGTCTTCCTCAATATTCTCTCTAAGCTCCAGGATGAGTTTGTGGAAGAATACCTGAATTTTCAGGTGGGAGAGGAAGTTCAACGGGTCCTCATTCGAGGGAAAATCATTGATGCCTACTTCTTGACCGCTCGGCTCTTGCAAGAAGGCGATTTTGTGAATCTGGATTCAGGCTCCTTCTTTTTCTCGCAGGACACTATCTTGACGCCAGAAAAACCCATCATCATGGATGGGCCGATCATTATCCCAGAGAATGTGACCGTGACCATTGAGCCGGGCACCGAAATCTTCTTTACCCCTTACAAATTTGGGATCACCGATAGTGGAGGCGCTCCGATCTTTGCCTTCTTTTCCTGGCTGATCGTCAATGGTACCCTGAATGCAGAAGGCACGGCGGATCAACCAATCACCTTCCAAGGCAGTCGCTTTGATTCGCTATACCAGGAAAATCCCGCCCAATGGAGGGGCATCCGCTTTGGTCAATTCAGTCGGGACAACGTGATGAACCACTGTGTGGTCAAAAATGGCCTGATCGGCATTCAGGTGGATTCGAGTTCCTATACCGCCAACCCCAAACTGTCCATGCAGTATTCCGAAATCCGCAACATGGGGGTGCATGGCTTGGTGGGGCAAGGCTTTGCTCCGGAGATCAATCCAAATACGCCTCCCTCGGTGCGCATGGAAAATTGCGTGATCAATACCTGTAAAGAGCGAACCTTCGCGATGTTGGGAGGTGGAAAATATGAGTTTTTCAACTGCACCTTCGCCAACTACAACATCTCCCGCTTCTCCCGGCGCACCCCTCAGGTGCTGCTCAACAATTGGTGGACCTTTGATGGCTCGACGGCGAACATTTATCCTGCCTATGCCGAATTCACCAACTGCATCATTTGGGGCAGTGAAGAAGATGAAACGGTGCTGGATACCCTGGCAGACGCTTCTTTTGAGGTGTTGGACCTGAATCACTGCATGGTCCGCTTGAGTGAGGACAACCTGCCTACGCTTGACCCACACCTGCGCAATTCTCTCGTCAATCAAGATCCCTTATTCAATGATTTCTTTTTTCGGGATTATCGCTTGACCGAGTTCAGTCCCGCGATCAATGCCGGCCTGGACTTTCCGCCTGCATCTAGTGGATATGATGATGATTTTCGCAATCAGCCAGATACGTTTCGATACGATGGCTTTGACATTGGGGCCTTTGAGTATTATCCAATTGAAGAATGAGTTGCAGAGCTAAAACTAAATGGTTAGTTTTGGGAAAAGCAACGAATGGAAAACAGCCTCTTAACTCCTCTGGAGCTGAAAGTGATGAATATTCTTTGGGGCCTCAAACAGGCCTTTGTCAAAGAGATCATCGCTGAATGGCCGGATGAGCCCGTACCGGCTTATAATACCGTATCCACCATTGTGCGGATTCTGGAGAAAAAAGGGTACATATCCCACAAGGCCTTTGGTCGGAGTCATCAATATCTCCCGGTACGTACCAAAGGCGAATATCAAAAACTCCTGATCAGGAATGTCGTAGATAATGTGTTTTCTGGTTCTGCGTCCGGCTTGGTTTCAAGTTTGTTAGACCAGGACAGTTTGTCAAAACAGGAATTACTGTCTCTCAAAGAATTGATTGATCAGAGTGATTCAGCATGATCAGCTATCTCATCACCTCCTCTATTCTGCTTCTTCCGGCTTGGTTGCTATACCGACTGGTCCTACAACATCGTGCGAACGCGATTCAGCGCAAGTCCTTTTTGTACCTCGCCATAATGGGAAGTTTGGTAGCCCCTCTTTCGGGAGGATGGGGGAGCTGGGAATTGCCTCAGCCTGATCCGGTTGCGGCTAGCCATCCCTTTGGATACAAGATCGAACAAGGACATTTGCAGCAATATTGCCGCTGCGAAAACCCCAATTACGGACATCGGGTTCAGTACCGCGCCAACATCTGGTATCAATTGCTGCTGGAAAATAAGCATTGGCTGGGATGGCTCGTATTGGCAGCGATGGCTTGGTCAGCCCTGCGTTTGCTCTGGCAAGTGAATTATCTCCGTCGTCTGGTGCGGCATGCTGAGCTCGAAAGCCAGGAAATAGATGGGCAGAAGTTCTTCTTGTTGTATTCCCCTGATACTTCGGGCGTGGGGGCCTTTCAATTGAGGCATGCTTATCTCATTTGGGATGAGCAATTGGCCCATCTTACCCCTGAAGAACGGACGGCGGTATTTCGACACGAGTTGTCTCACCTACGTCAGTACAATACCCTGGAAAAAGCGGGCCTGAGTTTGGTCCAATGCATTTGGTTCTTCCATCCCCTCTTTTATTGGATCAGAAGAGAACTGGATCTGCTCAGTGAATTCATTGCGGATCATGCGGCAGCGGATTTGATGCCAAACCGAAAAGCCTACGCCCATCTGTTACTCAAAATCAAAAGCCAGCAACTGGAACCTCTCGTAGCTGGTTTTGCCCATCAGGCGCTGCGACAGCGAATTGAATTTTTGCTTGGCCAGCGGCAACGGATGCCCCTGCTGGTTTGGTTGCTGGGTCTTCTGCTCTTTGCGAGCATTCAATTGATGGCTGGTCATCCTCTTTCCTCCCAGGTAGAGCGTCAATTGTCTCACCTACAGACGTATGAGAAGATCTCGCAGCAAGTACATGCAGATACCAAAGCTGCCGTGTATTGCACCGATTGTGAAACGGTCTGTACTCCCTCTGACTAACTCTTTCCCTTGTACGGATGCTTCGACAGAACTGCCAATCGGGTTTGGTAGATTTGCTGGGAATTCGTAACTTTTCGATAAGTCAATTATTCAATTATCGTTCAAGTTATTCCCTGTCCTTCTACCCTTTTCTGATCAATCAGGTTGTTTTTTCTACAATTTTTGAAATTTCCTCACACAGGTTTGGGGATCAATTTCAGAAATCGTAATTCACAAAAACTTGTTCTACCTAACCTGTTCACAGCCCTATGCGTCTGTACTTGCTCTTGTTTTTGGGCTTAATGGGGGGATTCCGTCCGCCTCCCCTGCCTGATGTGATGACAGAGATCGACTGTAACCAAATCAGAGATTTGATTGATCATGAGACAGATACGGTGTATTTGTTACAATTCTGGGATCATCGACATAGTCAAGAACAGCAAGCTGATTTGGCCTATTTTGAGTCTCTTCGGAGGAAGGTCACTTCGCAGGATCTCCGAATCATTCTGATTACCCTGGATGTTCGAAGTGATCAAGGG
>JBCCCJ010000177.1:0-7934 GCA_039033615.1 Bacteroidota bacterium | reverse complement strand
GGTTGATTGGTTGATTGGTTGCTTGGTTGATTGGTTGATTGGTTGATTGGTTGATTGGTTTACTGGTTTACTGGTTTACTGGTTTACTGGTTTACTGGTTTACTGGTTGATTAGTTAACTGGTTTACTAGTTCCTAGTTTCCCAATTCCCTAGTTCCCTAGTCCCCTAGTTCCCCAGTTCCCCAGTTCCCCAGTTCCCCAGTTCCTGAATCCACCAATTCACTCCACAAACAAAAAAGGAATATTGGCTTCATTCACCGCTTCGTTGATGGCTTCCGTACGTTCTCCCAGGAGTTTTTCCAGTTTGTCGGCCTTGGTTGCCCAGATGGCTAGCAATTCTGCGGCGCGGGTTTTCTGCCCTTGGGTCAAGGGGGGCTCGGTGCCGTCGATGCCATTGAGGGCATGCAGCAGATTCGCATCCAACTGATTCGGGAAATTGATCACATCCTGAAAGGTTTCCTGCTTGCTCTGTACCAACGACACTTCCAGCGCCTGCCATTCTTCCTGCCAGAGGTCGATGTCTTTCAACAAGGCTTCTTGTTCTTCCGGAGAAAGGCGATTGGATAAGGCGTGCAACTGTCCATTGAGTTGTCGGCCAGCTTTCACTCCTTGGTACAAGCTTTCTATTGCATCTGCCAACTCTTGCTTGATCACTTCATTTTCCTCATAGGCTTCAGCGCTCATATCCAAGCGAGGATCGGGCTGGATCTCCAACGGATGAGTGAAGGTATCTGGGCCCATCATCAGGTGAAGCGTATAACTTCCCGGAGCCACCATCGCCCCCCTACTTCCTCCAATGACCATCAAGCCGCTCGGCATCTCAAAGGAGGCATGCCGCAGGTTCCAGCTCCACTGATTGATGCCTGCTTTCATCGGTAGGCGATTGGATCGTTTGTTGGCATCGCTGCTGAATTCGCGTACGGTTTCTCCAGCGGCATTGACCACCGTTGCAGATAAGGTTTCTCCGCTACCCATGGCACTATCGCTCAGGTAATATTGCACCAAGCTTCCGGGATACGGATTCGTGCCTCGGGTGCGGGAGGTGTCGTTTCTAGGTCCACCGAAAAAATGAGCCGCCCGAGGCGGAAATACATGAAAATTAGCTTTCAGCACTTCCTCCGTAGCCTGACGAAGGGGTCTCAAGTCATCCAGCACCCAAAAAGCGCGTCCCTGGGTAGCGGCTATCAAGTCTCCTTGGTGCACCTTCAAGTCGGTGATGGGCACAATGGGCAGATTCAGTTGAAAGGTTTCCCACTTTTGCCCGTCGTCCATCGACACATACAGCCCGGTTTCGGTTCCCAAATAGAGCAATCCCTTTCGTTCGGGATCGGCACGAACTACTCGTACGTGGGCTTCTCCGGCAATGCCTTCGGTCAACAAGGTCCAACTCTGCCCGTAATCAGCGGTGCGATAGAAGTAGGGCGTAAAATCGTTGAATTTGTAACGGGTAACGGCCAGATAGGCTACCCCTGGATCGAAAGGCGAAACCTCGATGGTATTGACCATGCCTTCGGTCTCTCGCAAAGCTGGCGGGGTAATATTCTGCCAATTCTCTCCACCATCTCTGGTAATATGCACCAGTCCGTCATCAGCCCCCGCCCAAATGGTCTGAGGATCGTGAGGGGATTCGGCCACATACATGAGGGTATGGTACACCTCGCCTCCAGCTCCTTCATTGGTGATGGGGCCGCCTCCTGCGATCAGATGCTCTGGATTGTTTCGGGTCAAGTCTGGGCTGATTTCTTCCCAGGACTGCCCTCGATCGCTGCTTTTGAGCAATACATTTCCTGCATGATATAGGAGGGAAGGGTCGTGGATGGACGCCAGGATCGGGGCATTCCAATTGAAGCGGTATTTCTGCTCGGAGGGAGTAGTGCCTAAGCCCAGAGTGGGATAAGCCATGACGTCCTTTTCGGTTCTCAATTCGGCATCCCAGCGGGTGATGATCCCCTGATAGCAGCCAGCAAAGACTTCTTTCGGATTGTCGGGATCAAAGGCACAATAGGCACTTTCACAGCCTCCTACTGAGTAAAAATCCTCGTTCCGAATCCCAAAGGAGTTGGTTTGATTCGGAATCGAAACACTGCTATTGTCCTGCTGACCACCATACACCCGGTAGGGAAGTTGGTTGTCGGCATTGACCCGGTAAAATTGAGCAGTGGGCTGATTGCTTTGGGTGCTCCAGGTTCTGGCCCAATTGTAAGAGATATTGGCCCCGCCATCATTGCCATTGATCATGAGATTGGGATCGGTGGGATGAATCCACAGGTCATGATTGTCGCCGTGGGGGGTGGAGATTTGGCGGAAGCTGCTGCCTCCATCGGTAGAGCGAAAAAAGGGCGCATTGAGTACATAGACCCCGTCCGGGTTCACCGGATCGGCGAATACGTGCATATAGTACCAAGAGCGGGCGCGGAGTTTGCGGTGATCGTTGATGAGTCGCCAGCTCTGACCCCCATTGTCGGAGCGATACAGGCCGCCTTCCTCAGATTCGATGATGGCCCATACCCGACTGGCGCGGGCAGGGGAAACGGCAATCCCAATTTTCCCCATGGTTGCCGACGGCAGGCCTTGCGTCAGTTTCTGCCAGGTATTACCGGCATCGGTGCTTTTCCAGATCGAACTACCAGGTCCACCAGAGCGCATCTGCCAAGGGAGTCGCTGGTGGTCCCAAAACGCAGCGTACAAGATGCGAGGATTGTGGGCATCCATGCTGAGGTCGCAGGCCCCGCTGTTTTCGTCCACAAAGAGGACTTTTTCCCAATTCATGCCACCATCCATGCTCCGATACACGCCTCTTTCTTCCGTACCCTCGTAAGGACTACCCTGAGCCGCCACATAGAGGACTTCGGGATTGGTTGGATGAATGCGAATTTTGGAGATCTGCCGGACCTTGGAAAGCCCGATCTGCTCCCAGCTTTTTCCGGCATCTAAGGAGCGATATACGCCATCTCCGTGGGAAGTCATCACGCCCCGAACGGGGGCTTCTCCCATCCCGACATAGAGTACATTGGGATCAGAAGGCGCCACGGCAATCGCCCCTACGGAACCAGTCTTGAAATAGCCATCAGAGATGTTGCGCCAGGTATTTCCGGCATCGGAAGTTTTCCAAACCCCGCCTCCGGTGGAACCAAAATAGAAGACCATGGGATCTTGAGGCACTCCCGTTACAGCGGTAGATCGTCCTCCTCGGAACGGTCCGATGTTGCGCCACTTCATCCCCTGAAAATAGTCAGCAGAAGAAATCGTGGGTTCTGGATCAGGTAAAGAGGCGCGGTTCTTTTTCTTTCGTTGAGCGAAAACTGGCACGGCCAAACCCAGGCACAAAGCGTAGCAGCACATTCGTAGCAAAGCAGTCATATCAGAGGAATTTGGGCGAAGATAGGAAAAAAGAGGTCAGACTGCGATGCGGTCAGAAGTGAGACCAGCGCATTTCAGCGCTTGTCAGAAAACAATCTCACCTATGAGGTTGAATTCCCTATAGACTTCGGATAACTTGGGCGGAATATGGAAAATCCTAGTGTCCAATTGATAGAGGCAGCTTCCAAGGCCATGGCCTATCTGGGCGCTGAATCGGCGCCTGATGCAATGATGAGCCTCACCCTTGCAGGAGATGAGTTGATCATCATCAACCATACCGAGGTCCAACCTGACTTCCGAGGCAAAGGCTTGGGACAAGTTCTCCTGGCCTTCGTGGTAGATTTGGCTAGAGAACGGGGCTGTGAAATTCTGGCGCTTTGCCCTTATGCGAGGAAATTGTTCCAACGAAATCCGGAGTTTAAGGACGTATTGCGAGGGGCAGAATCTTGAGTCAAGATTGCCTGAGCTTCCACAAACTTCTCGCGTGCTTCAACATTTCCCAGAGCGACAAATCCTTGCGCGCGTCTCGTTCCATTTGGGCTTCGGCCAGTTGAATGACCTGCTTGCTTGCTTTGCTGGGGTGCCCCATCTGAAAAGGCGGGTCTGGATCATATTCAATCCCCAGTTGAGCCGCCTGAGCGGTTTCTTCTCCCGCCAGTTTACTCACGAGATGGAGGGCCATGTCAATCCCCGCTGACACGCCGGCCGCAGTGATGTATTTCCCTTGTTGGACCATGCGAGCGGAAATAGACTTTACCCCGAAGTGCCGCAACATGCCGATGGGTTTCCAGTGGGATGTGGCTGATTTACCTTGGAGGAGACCCGTAGCAGCCAAGATCAAGGAACCCGTACACACGCTGACCGTGAATTGGGTGTGAGCGTCCATGGTTCGAATCCACTCCAGAACTGCTTTGTCTTTCATTTCCCGGATAAATGCAACCGTAGAACCAGGAATCAAGAGGACATCGGCTTGCTGCACCTCAGAAAGCTCATGCTTCGCCAGCAAGTGGACCATATTGGTATCAGCAGGGACTTCTCCTTTCTTTTTGGCTACCATGATCACTTCGGCTCCTGGCATGTTTCGCAACACCTCATAGGGTCCGATGGCATCCAGCATGGTCATCCCAGGATAGATATATATGACAATTTTCATTGCGTGATCGTTTTAGAGAGAAAGGTACGCTTTTCCCTTTTGATCCTTTGAAATCGTGGGTAATTTTGTTAATTGATCAAGACATGGACGAAAACAACAACAACCTCAACCTAGCCGTCCTGATCGACGGCGACAACATTCCCTCCGCCTACGTCAAAGAAATGATGGAAGAGATCGCTACCTATGGCAATCCCTCCATCAAGCGGATTTATGGTGACTGGACCAATCCTCGCCTCAACAAATGGAAAAAAGTCCTGCTGGAAAACGCCATTACGCCCATTCAGCAGTACGCCTATACCACCGGAAAAAATGCCACGGATTCGGCCATGATCATCGACGCCATGGACATCTTGTATTCTGGCAAGGTGGATGGCTTTTGTTTGGTATCGAGCGACAGTGATTTCACCCGTTTGGCGATTCGGTTGCGGGAAGCCGGGATGCTGGTGATCGGCATTGGGGAGAAGAAGACGCCCAATCCCTTCATCGTTGCCTGCGATAAATTCATTTACATCGAGATTCTGGTGCGCGAGGCGAAGGATTCCGAAGCCGAAGGAGAAAAGGAAGCCCCCAAACGAAATGTAGATCGGATCACCCGTAAGGACATTCAACTCATTGCCACCACCATCGACGATTTGTCGGATGAAGATGGCTGGGCCTTCCTCGGCGATGTCGGCTCACTGCTGCAAAAACGCCAGCCCAATTTCGATTCACGGAATTATGGCTTCCTCAAGTTGACGCCTCTGATTGACTCGATTGGTCGCTTTGAAATCGAATCTCGGGAGAGCAACAAAAAGCGGAGCAAATTGATCTACGTGCGGAACAAGCGCAAACGAGGGAAACGGTGAATCTTCCTCTATTCCTCTTTCACCACCCGAAAACCGGGAGAGTGAAAAGTAGTATTTGGCAAATTCGTGTCTGAAGGGTCCACCCAATCTCCCGCTCCGAAGCCGTAAAGACGGTAGTTGTTTCCATCCTGGTACCATTCGGCAAGGTTTCCTCCCAAGTCATATATGCTGGCTTTGCCAACCTTGGTCGGGCCAAAACTGCCAACGGCCTTCACCATACTGAAACGCTCCTCCGGGAGTAATGCCTCCAATGGCTCCACTTCTTCGCGGGTAGGCGAATAGCCCGCCCAATAGCTCAAGGAATTTTCTTTCCCTGCCACTTTGCGGGCTTGCTTGTGCAGGGCTTGTGCCTCGGCCTTGGTAGGCAGGCGGTAGCGGTCTCCGGTCTGCTCGTTGAGCCACTGAATGTAAGCCATCGCTTCCTCGCCAGTTAGGCTCACCGGATGATTTCCATGCGGCGCAGGATAGCGATGCTCAGGACGGAACTGCTGGAATTGGGCGTTGGTGATTTCGTAGCGGCTGATGGAAATGGAATCTGGATGAATCTTCGCCATTTCTGGCAACAGGGTTTTGTTCGCCATGTAGCCGTATAGCCCATCTTGCTGGGCTGTACGATTTTGTGTTTTCAACGCCATCAGAGGGCTGCCTTTCTTCAAAACTTCGGAGGTGGTATCCTCTTTGCCAAAGAAATAGGTATGGAACCAGCGCATCTCTTCCTGCATTTTGCGGCGCTGATGGGAGAGTTTGCCCAGGCCGTGTGGCTGACCGGGATACCAAAGAAAACGCACCGGAGCTTTCCCATTTTGCTGCAAAGCCCGGTAGTATTCCCAGCCTTGATCTCGTGGCACGGCTCGATCTTCACTGCCGTGGTGAATGAGGGTGGGGGTTGTTACTTTTTCCATTTCGAAGAGGGGCGACTTCAGAATGTAGGCCGGATTATAGGTCAAGCCATCCACATCATCCCAGGGGGCTCCGCCAAAGTAGCTTTGATCAAAGGTCACCCCAAAGGCGCAGGTTCCATAGTCGGAAGACCAGTTCACATCACCAGCCCCCGCCGCTGCTGCCAAAAACATATCTGGATACTCCACCGTGAGCATGGTCGCCAGAATCGCGCCATTGGACCAGCCGATCAGGGCCAAAGAATCCCGATCTACCAGTCCCCGATCCACCAATTCTCCAATCCCGGTCAGGATGTCCGGCAATTCGTATTCGTAGTAATGCTTTTTGATGGACTCTACGAACTCCTGCCCGTGGTTGCTGGAGCCGTGATAGTTCGTTTTTAGGATGAACATGCCCTCCTGCGTGAGCAAATTGTGCGGATAGGCCCAGCGATCAGACCAGCGGTCCATATCTACCCCAGAAGGTCCGCCATGGATCGCCACCATCAAGGGATAGCGTTTGCCTGCTTCATAGTCATGTGGATAGTAGAGCATTCCCGTCACCTCCTCATTCAAGGCGCCTTTCCATTTCAGCCGCTCGGTTTTGGCGATGGTTTTCTTGGCGAGATGGTCATTGATTTTGGTCAGTACCCCCTGATCGGTCAATTGAAGGGTATTCCCTGCATTGGTGAGGTCAAAGAGGTGATATTCCCGAGGTTTGCTGGCGGTAGAATGCAGCATCACGGCCCGTTTCCCATCCTTGCTAATGGTGTTCAGGTCCAGGTATTCGTCCATTTCCCCGGCGGTTGCCTCTCCTCCTTGCCAACGATCGTTTTGCTTGCGATAGAATTTCAAGATTCGGGTGGTGCCATTCGCCAGAGAAACCAAGACATCCTGGCCGCGCACCACAAAGCCGCCGCCCATGCCCCAATCCCAGTCCAGCGGAACTTTTTCGAAGGATTGAGCGCCTACAGAAAAATGGTACAGCAGGCTGATACCGGCCCCTTGCCACTCCGGATCGGAAGATTGTTGAGCGGAGAAATAAACCCCTTTGCTATCGCGGGTGAACTGAAAATTGCCGGGGGTCTGTAAGCCCTCCAGAATAAGGGTAGACTCGCCAGTATTCAGATTCCAGAGATACTGAACCGGAGCGGGTTTGCCGTCAGATCCATAGTGAGGAGAACGAACGTGAGAGGTAACGGCCCATGTTCCATCGGGAGACAGGGCATAACTCTGGATGGGATAGCGATTGTCGCTCAGGCGCTGCCGGGTTTTGGTTTTGGGGTCGAAGGAAAATAAGCGAGTGGCCATGAAATGAGCGGTATCCTCCACAACTTGCACATTGTCCTTGGCCTTTTTCAGCTCTCGCTCCCGCTGGGTTTTGCCCTCTTTGGCGACAAATACGAGCAGAGAATCCCGCCACCATTTGGGCTGAGAAAACCCATTCGGAAAGGAATCTACCACATAAGGCTCTCCGCCTCCCAAGTGCATGTTCCATAGACTCTTGCCACCTTTCCGATTGGAAAGGAAATATAGATCCTTCCCGTCAGGCGAAAACATTGGGCTGCGATCGCTGTCCTCCGTGCGGGTCAATTGTACCACCGGATAGCTGCCATCAGCTTTGGCTTCCAGTCGAGTATAGTAGAGGTCACCAACCGTGCGGTCTTTCTTTTTGGAAGCTCTGGTCTGAATCCAGGCT
>JBCCCJ010000176.1:0-7997 GCA_039033615.1 Bacteroidota bacterium | reverse complement strand
GATGTGGTCGCCACACAACCAGTTGAAGTAGTACCAGTTGCGCATCTGGTATTCCATTTCGGTGATCTTACGACCCGCTTTTTTCTCTAAGCCAGCCCGATCCCGGACCCATACGCCCCGAGAATTCCAGTACACGTGAGCGGTGTGGATGTCTCCAATCGCTCCCGCGTGTAGGCGCTCGACCCACTCGGTATATACCTTTTGGTAGTGGCGCTGCAGGCCTACCACCACGTTGAGTTTCTTTTTCTTGGCTTCCTCTGCCGCCTTCAACACCCGACGTACTCCCGCAGGATCGGTCGCCACAGGCTTCTCCATGAAGATGTGCTTGTTGGCTGCTACTGCCGCCTCAAAATGGATGGGACGAAAGCCCGGAGGCGTGGCAATCAGCACCACATCGGATTGCTCGATCACCGCTTTGTAGGCGTCAAAGCCGACGTATTTGTGGGCTTCTTTGACCGCGATTTTGTCTCCATCCGAAATTTCTTTCTTGAGGTTGGAAAGACTGCTGTCCAAGCGATCCCGAAAGGCATCCGCCATGGCCACCAATTGGAGGTTTTGATCGGTCTTGAGGGCTTGTACAGCCGCTCCTGTTCCGCGGCCACCACAGCCGATCAAGCCAATCTTGATGACGTCAGAACCACTGGCATAAGCACCTGCTCCTACGGGCATGGCCATCAGGCCGCCCATCGCAACAGTCGAACTTTTCACAAAGTTGCGACGATTGATGTGGCTTTTCTTGTTTGTATCCATAGTAATAGTCGTTGGTTTGGTGGAGGGTTTCTTTTAAAGTAGAACCTAAGCCGGAAAAAGTCAAAAGAATAGCTTTGCCCGCTTATTCATCCAGGACTGTTCTCCAAAAAGCATTGATCTCCTCTTCGGTCATCGGAGTAGCTGGCTTCACGAGTCGAAAGCCCACAAAAGGCGAATCGGTATTCCACCAAAAGCTCTTAGGGATCTGCGGATCGCGCTCTTTCCATTTCATGTTGGATTCGATGCGATTGGCAGAACGCAAGGCGTCAGCATCATCGTCATAAGCGCCTCCTTTCACCGTACGGGGATGGAGACGGGTAGGCTGTTGCCAGGGATTGACGATGGTATCGCCTTCCATGTTCACCAAAAATTCTGCCTGGTATTGATCGAGGCACCATTCTGCTACATTGCCGTACATATCGAACAAGCCCCAAGGATTGGGTTCTTTCTCCCCCACTTTGTGAAAGACTTCGTCGCTGTTTTCATAGTACCAGGCATGTGCTTCCAGTTCTGATGGATCATCTCCAAAGTAATAAGCGGTGGAAGTTCCAGCCCGACAGGCGTATTCCCATTCCGCTTCGGTCGGAAGGCGATAGAAATTACCCGTCTTTTCATACAGCCATTTACAGAAGTGCAAGGCCGAATATTGGGTCATGCTGCCTGCCGGATAGCCATATTTCCCCATCCCGAAGGTCGGATCTTCGTAGGGCGGGCTGGGCCGAGTGACGGCATCGGCCTGATAATTGGCGCTGGCCAGCAAGCTGACATCAGAGTCTTTTTCTCTTTCCCGAAAAATTTCAAACATATCGAAGGTCACCTCGAATTTGCCCATCCAGAAGGGATCGACCTTCACCAATTGCTGGGGACCTTCATCCTTGGATCGATCCGCCTCAGATTCCGGACTTCCCATCATAAAGGTGCCGCCGGGAATCATCACCATGTCAAATTGGACCTCGGTCCCGGGAATGGTGTCGGTATAGGTGTTCGATTCCATTTCTTCTTGCGCCATCAAGCCACTGAGGCTCAAGAGCCCAAGAACCAGAAGGGCCATGCCTTTCATTACTTGCATTTGTTTGATTTGAGTACAACTGTTGGGTAAGGAGGGAAAGAAGTCCGCAATATTTATTCGCTGGCGGCGGTCGCCAAGGTCAATCGAATCAGGACCGGATCTTCGCAGATGATCTGACCAAACATGGCCGAGGGGGGTTCGATCTCGAAGTTCGAAAAACTGGTTTTGTATTCCCCGGAAAAGACAAAACTGCCATCTGCCTGCATTTCTGCGGTCAATGGAAAACTGATTTCCCGGCTTACACCCGCCATGCTCAGGGTTCCCTTGGTATCCATGGTGAATTGCTTCTTGGCGGCGTCTGTTCCCGTTACCGTGGCGGAAGTGAGTTCATACACGATGTCGGGGTGATTGGTCACATCAAATGCCTTGAGGATTTTGTCGTTCATGGTCGCTCCCCGTCCCCCATCCAGGCTACTCACCGGGATGCTCAGGTTGGTGAGGGCGATTTCACTTCCTTTTTTGGGGAGACCTTTTTTGGTAAAGGCCCGATCTAGCTCGATGGTGCCGCTGATTTCCGTGGTTTTCACCGACCAATCGGACAGGGTAGAACCGCCATCTACGGCGAATTCACTGCCTGATTGTACCGAGAGGGTAACTTGTGCAAAGCTGACAGACAACAAACTGAAGCATCCGATCAGCAAAAGAGAGAAGGTTTGTTTGAACATGGTGTTGCGAGTTGATTATAATTCCCGGACCCATACGTTCCGGTAACTGACTTCGTTGCTGTGATCTTGTAGAGAAATGGGGCCAGTGGCCTTCCGGTTGTCATAGGTTGGTAAGCCTTTGTAGGGCGTATTGCCCATCAGGCTCACGTGATTCTGAATCAGCACCCCATTGTGAAAGACCGTCATGGTCGCCGGATGGATCACCCGACCAGATTCGCCAAAAACCGGAGCCGTAAAAATGATGTCGTAGGATTGCCACTCTCCCGCCGGACGGGTGGCATTGACCAAAGGAACGTGCTGCTTATAAATGCTGCCGGCTTGCCCATTGGAATAGGTCGTACTGCCGTGAGACTCCAGCACCTGCACTTCATAGATTCCCATCAAGAACACCCCACTATTGCCTCGGCCCTGCCCTTGCTTGTCTGGTTCGATGGGAGAGCGCCATTCGATATGTAGCTGCACGTCGCGAAATTCCTGCTTGGTTTGGATGCCGCCAGAACGAGGTTTCACGGTCATGGCCCCGTCTTCGACCACCCATTGGGCGGCTTTTCCGTTGGGGTGGGTCCAATTCTTGAGATCTGTCCCATCAAACAAAATGATGGCATCACTCGGTGGGGCGGTTCCTTCTCCGGGGGTCACCTTCGGCGGCACCGGAGACCACAATTCCGTGGCATGAGGATCTTGTTGTTCGCGGTCCCAATCTTGACCGAATACCAGCGAGCCAGAGATGGCCCAGATACAGAGAAGCAAAAGCGAAGTTCGTAGCATCAGTAATCCAATTTTTCAGAAACCAAGGGGTTCATTTGCAAAGCCATATTACAACCATGCCCCCGATATTCCAACCAATCCCCGGACGAATCTGGCTACTTTCTGGACGAAAACGAATGACAAAAGTCTCGTTCAGAAACCAAAGGGGGAATTTTTGTAGGTTTGACTGATGAAAAACCGCCGCCTCTCCCCTACTCTACTCAGTCTGGGACTTTTGAGTCTCGGTTTGCTGATCTACACTGGTTTGCGGGCGGCTTTGCTTTCCATGACGCATGACGAGAGCAGTACCTACCTCAATTTCATCGACCTCTCGATTTGGGGGTGCCTCTCTGATCCTGAGTGCTGGCGCACCGCCAATCTTCACCTGCTCAACAGTTGGTTGATGCAGGGCTTTGTCGGGCTCTTTGGGCCATCGGAGTTCTGGGTACGCTTCCCCAACCTCCTGGCGCACGCCCTGTATCTGGGCAGTTCTGCCTGGCTGGTCTCCCAATGGTTGCCCCGCCTTTGGCCTCGGATCGCAGGTTTTTTGTTGCTCAACGCCAACCCCTACCTGCTGGAATTCTTCTCACTTGGTCGGGGTTATGGCCTGGCAGTGGGCTTCCTGATGCTGAGTGTAGCAAGTTTGTACGCCTGGATTCAGCACGACAAATGGCATCCCTTTGCCCTGGCTTGGCTGGCGGCATTTCTGGCCGTCCTGAGCAATTTCACTTACCTGAATTTCGTGGCCTGCCTCTTCGGTAGTTTGTTAATCCTGTGGGTGGCAAACCGAATCTTTCCCGCCAAACTTTCGATTCCTTCCCTGAAGACTCTCCATGTGCTGATGATCGCGGCTTGTTTCCTCCTCCTCGCGGCTACCTTATATCAGCCGATCCAGTTTCTCCGCCAAAATGGAGAATTTGAATATGGCAGCAGCGTCCTCAGCGAAACTTTTCAGCACCTCACTTGGGCATCTTTGCAAGGCCAGGGATACCTTGGAAATGCTACGGCGACAGTCTTGAGCCTTGTCTGCTACGGACTGGCTATAATTGCCACAGTGATGGGCTTGCTTCAGTGGAAACAAGCGGACTCCCCAGCACTGGTCTTTTGGGTGCTGATCAGTGTGATGGCGGCGCTGTTGATTCCCGGTATGGTCCTGCAACGCCTCTTGTTCGGGACGGAATACCTCATCCATCGCAAGGCGCTGATCTTCATCCCAATGTTTGCGCTGCCCATCGCCGGTTGGTTGGGGCACAGTCGCTGGCTGAATCTCCGCTGGCAAAGGGGCCTGAGCATCGCCATCGGCCTCTTTTTGCTGTGGCACGTCAGCCGAGTCGCCAACCTCACCCACAGCCGCGAATGGCACTACGACGCCCAGACCAAGGCCATGATGGAGTTTGTTCGCGATCTCCCAGCCACAGAGCAGCCCCGATCGCTGGGCGTCCACTGGCTCTTCAGCCACAGCGCGGAATTCTACCGACAGACCTGGGACTTGACCGAGGCCATCGCCCCCATTCCGTATGAAAAAGCGCTCCGCTCGGACAGCAGCTATCAGTATTACTATGTACTGCCGGAACAGGTCGGCGAAATACATCCGGCCTATCAGGAAGTGAAGCGATTTGGCACCAAAGGAGTACTGCTGGCTAAGTGAGGGAACGGGACCGCTGGCGCTGCGGGAAGCGGGAGTTGTCGCTGACAAGTTCTGCCGTTTGTACCGTGGACTTCCAGGCCTCGGAGATCTCCATGAAGCAACAAAAGATTCTTCGCTCGACGCTCTGAATGACAATCATGCGATTGGCTTTCCGCTGTATCCTTTCCCGCACTCGCCCCGTTTTCCCTCTCGAAGGAAAACGACCCGCTTGTCGGTGACAATCCGAATCCATTCCCATCCCGACGCAGGAGAGATCTCATGTTGCCACCCAAAAAAGACCTCGTAGGTTTTCAAAACCTACGAGGTCTCATCTTACTCCTTGTTGTAATTGATTTTCTGCAGAAGTTCACCTCTAATCCTATTCCCAGGATCGTCAGCAGATCGTACTCCTGCTTTTCCTACAACAAATCCAACGGGGTCTCCACCTTCAGCGCCGTCTCCGAAATGAATCCCTCCCCGTACTTGACTCCCACGATATGGCCCATATTGCTGGCGCGGGCGGCTAGCCAATCCCAAAATTCGCTGGAGGAAATGTAGGTTTGGGGTCCTTCTCCGCTGGGGTCGTAAAACTGGGAACGAAAGGCTTTGATGACTTCCATCTTGCGCTCGAAGTAGGGCGTGATGTCCACCACAAAATCGGGCTGCAGGTTGTAGTCCTGGATGTAGAAAAAGGTGCGCTTGGGTCGCCAATGCTGCTGCGCCTGGCCTTCCCATTCGGTTTCGATCTTCGCCAAGCCACTGAGAAAAGCCGCATCCCGCACCAGTTTGGACCCTTTACCATGGTCAGAGTGGCGATCTTCCGGGGCATTGCAGATCAGCACTTCCGGCTGAAAACGTCGGATCATGCGAATCACCGCTTTGAGGTGGGCTTCGTCGTGGGTGAAAAAACCATCCCGAAAATGCAGATTCTCCCGCGCGGCCAAGCCCATGAGTTGGGCGGCGGCAGCAGATTCTTCCAAGCGCAACTCCGGCGTACCCCGCGAGCCCAAATCTCCTGCTGTCAGGTCCACAATCCCGACGGCTTTGCCCATATCGGTGAGTTTCAATACGGTACCTGCGGCCCCCAGTTCGACATCGTCGGGATGGGCCGCCAACAACAATACATCCAGTTTTTGGACCATGAATCAGCGTATCTGTAGGTGAAGGGGTTGCAGGGGATGATGCTCTCCGCGCACACTCAGCCAGTACCAACCGGCTGGCAGGGAAACGGGAAGCGAGAGGACCGGCTGTGCTTCGGTCAGAGGTCGAAAATGCTGTTGAAACAATTGCCGCCCTTGTAAATCCATGAGGTGCACCTCCACGGTTTCCCCTAGCCATGACTCCGGGAAAGCGACCGTCAAGGACTGCCCATCCAGGGGATTGGGGAATACCCGTACCGGGGAAGAGGTTCGCACTTCCTCCACGTTGGCAGGCACTTGAAAAGGATTGAAAAATTCGGGGCGAATCATCAGCGAACCACCCAGACTTACGTTTACCCAATTGCCGAGAGAGTCATAAAAGGTACGTCTGTCGGAATTGAAATTGAAGTCATAGCCCACGCCCAGCGGCTTGCTATCAACCTGTTGCACCCCAACCCAGAAGGTGGTCGGGACGGGAATGGGATCGCCCACCGCATAGCGCTCGAAATGATTGGGGCGGTCGCCGTATTGCACCTTGATGCCCCCCAATTGCACGTGCAGAATGGAATCGGGATGGGGATCGTCCCAAATCAACAGGCGGAAAGATTGCTCATTGAGGTAGCTCACCGTCCCGTCAATGGGATTGTAAATGAGTTGAGGTTGAAAACTGATCCAGACGGCGGTGATGGAATCTGGTTCGGCCAAATCTACCTGAATGCCGTAACCGAGGGATTGGTTGAGTCCAAAACCGACATCTGCTTCTCCATCATCATAGGCCAGGACCGAATCCAACGGCAAGCGAAACAAGACTTCGTCATTTTCGGGAAATTGATCTCCGTTGCTGCTCGTCTGAATGCTCAGGTCCAGCGCTGCAAGTTCATCCAAGGGTTGAAAGTCAAATGCCTCAAAACCAACTGCCAGGGTAGTCCGGGGACCAACGGTGAGGGTTCGATCTTGTTGAAAGACTGGCACTAGGGGCGTTTGATTCAGGGCTTCCTCCAATTTCACGCCTACTTCTGTTGATTGGGCATTGCTCCCCAAATTACTGACTTCTACCCCAAAATCCTGCATGACCCCCGACTGATTCAGGTACTGAGAAAGCGGCATGGCCGTATAGGGGAAGAGCGGAGAAGCGGTCAGCGCAGTAGGTGAACGATCCGCGAAGGTGGTATCTCCCAGGCTTCGATTGGGAGCCAAATAGACATAGTCCAACTGCCATTCGTCAAGGGCGCCATTCAGCGACCCCACCGATTCAAACAACAATTGAAACCCCGTATGAAAATAGCGAGCCTGATCTAGTTCTATGCTATACGCCTGAAAATCCCGGATGCTGCTCCCGCCAATCGCGAAGACCTTTTCAAAATCATTGGGCGGCGCATTGGGGGTGCGGAAATAGACGAAAAAAGAATCGGTTGGCTCTGGCTTTTCACCTCTTCCCTGCGGTTGGAGAAAAAAGCTCAGCACCCAATTGTTGCCGGGGCTCTGCCCGGAAAGGTCCAGGTAGTGCGAAAACAAGCGGTCCGCAGTGCCGGAGCTGAGGCTGCCCACATTGTAAGGACGCCCTTGTCGATCTCGCCCATCAAAGGTAGCGACTCCCCAGCTCGGTGGGTTCACGGCATGCTGGTTGTTCAGTTGGGGAACGTCGATGAGACTCGGCCCGGTGAACCACCATTGGCTGTCTGGTTCTTGGCCTTGCCAGGAAAAATCATCCCAAAAGGGATTGGCGGCCGAGATACTCAAAGTATCGGGAGTAGCTCCCCGCAGGCTGGCTGGCAGGGGTCGCAGTTGCAACTCCCCAACGGGCCAATCGGCATCACTCTGTAAGACGGGTTGCGCTGATAGCACAACAGCCCACATCCAGCAACTGATTAGCAACGAGTGTTTTATCCAATCACGTCTCCTTCCGGTCATAACAAGCAACAAAGTCATGGCCGAAATTAGGAAAAAGCGGCTTAGGGAAACAAGGAAAAAGCAGTGCCTAGTTCAGCATAAGGGTTGAT
>JBCCCJ010000175.1:0-8009 GCA_039033615.1 Bacteroidota bacterium | reverse complement strand
GTATGGCAACTGGTCGCAACGTGGCAGGTCGTCATCTCTCCCCTGACATCGCCTCCGATACTGCGGCCTTGGTCATCAACCAGACCATGGCCCGAGAATTGGGCTTGGAGCAGCCCCTGGGAGCCAGGATCATGAACTGGCGGACCTACACCGTGGTGGGCGTGGTAGAAGATTTTCACTTTGAAGACTTACAGCAAGAGATTGTGGGCTTGTGCTTTGCCTTGGGAGAGTACGGGTCGATCATTGCCACCAAAGTGCAGACAGAAGATATGCAGGGCAGCGTGCAGACAATCACCAGCGTCTGGAACGACTTTATGCCTAACCAGCCCATTCGATACAGTTTTTTGGACGAGGAGTTTGCCCAAATGTATGAACAAGTCAGTCGTACCAGTAAGGTATTCACGGTATTTTCTGGCTTAGCGATCTTGATTGCTTGCCTGGGCTTATTCGCCCTCTCCGCCTACATGGTAGAGCAGCGACGCAAAGAAATCAGCATCCGTAAGGTGGTAGGGGCTTCCTTCCAATCCCTCTTGGGTCTGCTCACCGTGAATTACATTTGGTTGATCGTGGTTTCTCTGGCCATTTCCATCCCCTTGGGCTGGTACAGCATGAACCGCTGGCTAGAAGGCTTCACCCATCACACCGAACTGAGTTGGGTTCCCTTTGTGATTGCTGGGGGAACGACTCTGCTCATCTCTTTGCTGACCATCAGCTTCGAGTCGATTCGAGTCGTTCGGATGGATCCGGCAGAGGCTTTGCGGAGTGAGTAGGGAGAGAGGGAAGCGGGACTGCTGCGCGGCGGGAGGCGAGAGGCGGGAGGCGGAAGGTACCGATGGCAAGGGACCGCGGAACCCTTTCCTGCACTTGCCCCGTTTTCCCTCCGAAGGGAAAACGACCCGCTTTTCGGTGAAAAGGGGGGAAGAGCTGCCGATGGCAGGGTAGCTCGGTCTTCCCAACCCAACTCACCTTCCCTTTTTACCCTACAAGTTCAATCTTTGGTCAACCTATGTTAGGTAAGCACACCCTGTTCCCTGATCACTGCCCTAACGGCACCCCTTTCTCGAAATCATATAGCGTCGAAGACCGAAGTTGTGCTAAGGCCAACCAGTACTGCCGCAAATTGGCGTAGTATGCGACCCGCGCGGCGTCTTTTTCCTGCTGGGCGATGAAGAGATCCTGGATGCTGACTTTGCCGATCAGGTAGCGATTCTTGGTGATCTCGTAGCGCTTTTGGGCGACGGTGTCGGAGCGGGCCGAGATGTTGACCTGCTCGCGTAGCTGAACGATTTGGAGGGCGCTGTAATAGACGTCGTTGGCAAAAGAAGTCTGCTGCTGTTGGATGGTTTGGTTCAGGCTTTCCTGTCGATAACGAGCGGCCTGCAATTGGGCCTTGGCAGCCCCCCATTGTACGATGGGCAAGCTCAGTCCGATGGAAAAAGTCTCGGTACTTTCGGGACTGTGGAAGGCTTCTTCGACGGTCGTACCCGTTTGATTCAAGCCAAAAGAAGCCACTAAATCCGCCTGTAGTCGATTTTCTCGCTGGGCTTCTCGCATGGCGCGCTCGGCTCGGACTTGCTGGAGGCGATGAAATTGGGTCAATTGGCCATATTGCTGGGCCTGCGCCACGGCCTGATTCGGATCAATGAGAATCTCTTCCCCTTCCTTCGGAGCCAACAGCTCCAATTCAGTGCTGGGAGGCAGTCCCAAAAAGGTATTCAATCGCTGAATGGCCTGCTGATAGGCCAATTGAGCGGAGGCCAGGGAGGCCCGCGCATTCATGAGGCTGAGTTCAGATTGGAGGAGTTCATTTTCGGCGATGCGTCCGACAGAAAAGCGCCCTTCCGACAGTTGAAAAATGGTGTCATTGTTGACCACATTGGTTTGGGCTTGTCGGGCGTTGGCTTGGGCCACAATGGCATCGAAAAACAATTGCGTGACCTCCACGGCGGCATCTTCCAATTCCTGTAGGTAGCTCACTTCGGTGAGGCTCATTTCTTGGTCTCGCTCCCGCTTGTCCCACTTGAACCGGTTGACCGCAAATAAGGGCTGATTCAATCGAATCCCGATGGGAGCCGTCTGCCAAGTGGTGAAGCCCATGGTGTCGATGAAGGTAAAATTGGCCAGAGAGGAGAAAACCGAAACCCGCCCCCCCGTCCAGGGTATGATTTGTGAAAAGCTCAGACTCGCGGTGGAGAAGGCCTGACTTTGGGTTTTGAACAGAGTCTGTCCATTGTCCTGTAAGACCCCAGTGATGGAGCGACGAAATCCAGGCAAGTCTCCATTGAGGAAAATCTGGGGTTTCAAGCCCGCCAAAAAGGCCCGGTAGTCGGCTTGGTTGGCTTCCAAATCCAATTGGGAAATATTGGCGGCAGGACTCTCCCCCTTCGCAAGGGCAACACAGTCCGACAAAGAAAGGATCATGCTGCTTTGCCCCTGCCCGGAAACAAACCAACCTACTCCCAACAAGAGTAACAAAATCACTGATTTATGCATGGAGATGATGAATTGAACGATCAAATATGAGCTTCTTTCCAGTTTTCCAATATAACTGGACAAAAGTCCGAGTGATGGGTTTGTAGCACCGCTATCACCACAAAGGCGGGTTGGCCACGAAGTCCGAGGTGTTGGGGCGGCAATGAGCGCAGCATGGGACTTCGGCGCTTTTTTGCCTCCTTTTTGTGCGGACAAAAAGGAGGGCCCGCGGCAGGCGACGTCATGGGTGAGTGCCAACATGATATAGAGGTTTCTAGAAATGTAGTGTGAAGTGCAGCTTCTCTGCTATCTATGCATTGTTTACGCACCTGACCGAAGAGAAACCACCGGATCTTGCTTGGCCGCCTGCACGGCAGGATAGATGCCAAACAACAAGCCTACCGCCACGGATACGAAGAACGCCAACAACACGGAAGCGCCTGAAATCACAGTATCAATATCTGCCAGGGCCTCAATGATCAGGCTGAGGCTCACCCCCAAAATGATCCCCAATATCCCCCCAGTTAGGCTGATGATCACAGCCTCACTCATGAACTGCAAGATGACGTCTCGCTTGGTAGCTCCTAACGCCAGTCGCAGACCGATTTCCCGGATTCGCTCTAGCACCGACGCTAACATGATATTCATGATGCCGATGCCTCCTACCAAAAGAGAAATCGAAGCAATGGCCCCCAACACCAGATTTAGCATATCAGTGGTCTCTTGCTTTTGCTTGAGCAACATCTCCGGCACGATGATTTCAAAATCAACCACATAATTGTGGCGACGTTGGAGCATTCGCTGGATTACCTCCGCCAATTGGTACATATAGCGGGTATCGGCGACCCGAACCACCAAGCGGTCCAGTTGATGATAGTTGGCAGGAGGTCTTGATTCGGCTTCGTCATCGTCATTGTCTCTGGCCGCTCGTTCCAGTGAAACCCTGGTGACACTTGCTCGATTGACGTAGCGCAGCAGCACGGTTTGAATCGGGATATAGACATCGAGGTCATAGTTCCGGATGCCCAATTCATTGCGCACCTCTCGGGAAATGTTGCGGGGTTCAAGGACTCCAATCACCGTCATCCAGTGTTTGCCGCATTTGATTTGCTTGCCGATGGGCTCTTCCGTGGGGAAAAAGCGGGTTTTGATGCCGTATCCTATCACACAAACCGGACGAGCCTGCTCTTGATGGACGGGCTGAAAACTTTTTCCTTCGACCAACTCAAAACTGCTATCCTCAAAGTAGGCATTGGTTACGCCCACCAGTTTGACGCTTCTTTTGCGGGCGTTTCGGACCACCATGGATTCCAGAACCACTTCTGGACTGACATCTTCCACAAAGGGCAATTCCAACAAACTCTGCGCATCTGCCAAGGTCAGGCCTGGGGTAAAACGGACGGGCTGATTGTCCTCTACGTCTCCTTCTTCTTCCAGGTCGCCCTCTTCTTGCTGAATGATGGGATTGACGATGATGTTGTTTACTCCGAGTGCGTCCATGCGGGACAGGATCTCTTCTTTCGCCCCCCGGCCAATGGCCAGCATGGCAATGACGGAAGCCACGCCAAAGACGATTCCCAGGGAGGTAAGCACCGCTCGTAGCAGGTTCTGCCAGAGGGCCTCCAACCCAATCAAAAAGTTGTAAAACAGTTTGCGATACATGAGCAGGGAGGCTAGCGGATTCCTTCTACAATGGGTTCGGAAGGTTCGGACAGGGGAATCAAGGTCAGGCCCACCGTATCTCCAGGCAAAGAGAGAAACAGATCGTCCTCCAGGTTGATTCCAGCCAGAAGTTCTACCTCATTTTCATTCATCAGCCCGGTCTCTACCTCTTGCCGAATGATGCCTCCACCGGTTTGTTTGAACACAAAATTCACGCTATCTCTCACGTGCAGGCATTCCAACGGCACATACAGGGCCTGGGTTTTCTCGGCCACCAAGATCTCATTGCTAGTGGTCATCGCCGGACGCAAGGTGGTGTCTTGTTGACTCACCGAGATTTTAACTTCAAACACTTTGGATTCTGAGTTGGGGCGCTGCTCCCCAATGTTGGCGACTGCCTCTATGACTCCGGTCAAATATTTGTTGGCGACTGCATCCAGGCCAATGGAAACGGTTTGGCCTTTTCGGACTTTCTGAATGTCCACCTCATTTACATAGGTGATGGACTCCATTTCGCTCAAATCCGGCAGGGTAGCGACAATGGGGTCCCAGGGACTGAGCATGGAACCAGCGATTCGCTTGCGACCATTCCACTCCCGGAAATAGATCAACATGCCCGGTTCTGGCGCGAAAATGGTGAACTCTTTGAGCAATTCCATCAACTGGTTATACTCATTCCGCTCTTGAAACAGGTCCGATTCCTTCTCTTTTACCTGAGCAACTGATTGGGCAATTCGTTTTTGATAATTGGAAATGGCTTGTTCGTAGGCGCGTTCGGATTTTTCATATTCCAATTCCAACTGCCGCTGTACCGCAGGTGCTTCATACACCGACTGCTTCATCTCAAATTCCTTCTCTTGCACCGCATATTTGAGGTTGGCGATGTTGTCCCGAGCCTCCGACATGGTCAGGGCCGTATCCAGCACCGCTTGGTCATATTGTGATTGGGCTTTCTGGAGGGAAAGTTTGGCCTCGGTGATTTTGGCCGCAATTTCACTTTTGTCTAATTCAGCGATGAAATCTCCTTTTTCTACCAGCTTCCCTTCTTGTTCTATGGATTGAATTTTCATTTGATAAATCCCCGCACTTCTACCGCCCCTCGGTCCGTAAATTCGAGTAGAACGCTTCGCTTGCAATTCCCCCGTAGAGTTGACCGTAACTTGGAATTTCCCCTCGCGGGGTTTTATCAGGATGTCATCAGAAGAAGTAGAGGACTGACAAGAGAAAGCCAGAAAACATAGTCCGGCAATCAAAAAGGTTAGGTAGCTAGCTCTCATGGTGAATGAGGGTTTTGTTTTCATAATTCCACAATGGAAAAAAGTTACGCAATTTTCCCCGATTCCGTCAGGTGATATCTCCAGCTTCGCAAGAAAAGGCAGTTTTTTTTCGCCCTAGCTGCATAGCTTTACCTTTTTTTACCAATCACGGCACCATTTGCCCTTCACAAGAGAAGACGAAATTGAAAAACACATCGTATTCCAGCGTGATGAGCCCGGTATCGTCCCAGCTTCCGCCTCCTTCGAATTCGTGCCCATACACTTGCTGAAAGGGAATGGTGAAGGTCATCGTCTCTGGATTGAGTTCAGCATAGACCCGATCTTCCTGAGCAGCCCCCCGATTGCGGAGATTGTCCAAATTGGTAAATTCGATGAACAAAGGCCCTCTCCAGTGAGGTGCAATCGCACAACTATAGGGAGCGACCTCGCTGCTATTACAGCTTTGTTGGAGTTGATAATGCCCCAATAAGGGAGCGCGAATCTCTAACTCGCAGTTGTTGCCTTCATAGCCTACTTCGCATTGGCAGTTTCCCTCCAGGCAAGTGCCCCCATTTTCACAAGTAGTTTGCGTACAAGGGTCCTGGCAGGCAGAAACCAGCACAACCAACAAAAGCAAGGGGAACGAACACCACAGATTTTTTTTCATAAACAGACCGCTGCAAATGGTTGATCTAATCACGAACATTTTTCCGCAGCGGTCTGTCTGATGTGGGACGAAATCCTACAAGCCTTGTTTCCAGCTCAGGCCGAAGAGTACCCAGCGATTGGGCATTTTCGCTCCGAGGATGTCTTGGTATTGGGCATTGAAGAGGTTGAGGATCTGGAATTGGAGGTAAAAGGGATATTGTTGGAGGGGGCGTACGCCCAAGCGGGCATTCCAAACGGAATAGCTAGGTGCTAGATTGGCGTTGATGGCGGCTGCGGCTTCTGCATCACGGACTTTGTACAAGCCTTGGATACCAAACTGGATGTTTTGGTCTTCCCAGATCATCTGCCAGCTCCAGAGGTGACGAGCAAAACTGGCGAGGTATTTGGACCGCGCTTCAGGTGCCTGGATCGCATCCAGAAATTGGTAGCCCACATTTCCACGAATTTGCCCTTTGCCTGCTTTTCCCCGGTATCCCAGATTGGTTTCAAAGCCATAGACATCTAGCAGGTCTAAGTTCTGGGGAAAGAAATAGTCCGCACTATCGGTTAATTCCGGGCCGATGTTGGGCAATTCATTTTCGTTGATCAACAGGTAGTCAATCAGGTTTCTTCCTTGGCGGAGGAACGCCGTGCTTTGCCATTTGAGGCCATTGGGCCAGCGGAAGTCTATGCCTGCTTCATGATTCCAGGAACGTTCGGCCAACAAGTCAGGATTTCCGAGATTTCGGCCTGGAGCCAACGCGGATAGGTTGTTCGAGACAAAGCGTTCTGTAAAATCTGCT
Source organism: Bacteroidota bacterium (assembly GCA_039033615.1). Lineage (GTDB taxonomy): Bacteria > Bacteroidota > Bacteroidia > J057 > J057 > JBCCCJ01. The sequence continues at coordinate 1,168 of JBCCCJ010000175.1, read as the reverse complement.
GCTCGTATGCTTCGGCCAGAAGCCGCCCGAAAGCCAAATACCCCCTGTTGATAGGCGAGGTTGGCCTGGGGCAGCAGTTCGAAGCCATAGTTCTGGTCTGCATCGGCGCGCAAGCTCAGATTGATGGACCAGGGATCAGCAGGTTCCCAGTGCGCCATGCCATATACGCCTGCATGTAGGGTCTGATGATCGCCTCGATCACTGCTTTCTACCGCCCTTCGGTCCCCTTGCACCCCAACTCCCAATTGGAACTGCTCATTGAGTTCAGCCTGGTGGTGAAACTGCACATTGAGGAAGTCCGTCTGGTGAATGTTGGCGGAGAAAGCAGGATTGAAGAGGAAGCTGTCCTGCATGGTTTTGTAGGCTACGTCCAGGCTGGTTCGGCTCCGTTCGCCATTTCGCTCCAGGCGAGCCTGAGTCCAGATTTGTTCCGTCTGCTCGCGAGACAAATCAAAGGTACTCTGGGTGTAGAAGTATTGAGCGTTGAAGGTGCGGAGGTCATAACTTCCGCGAATAGCGGCCCGCCATTCATCGTTGATCTGATAAGCGAGGGAAGCTGAAATGGTCCGGATGTCAAAGTCATTGCGGATGTCCGTGGAATCTGGCGGCAGGGGCTGTCCATCAGTGCGGTTCCAATTGCCCCCGGCGGAGAAGGTCACTTTCTCTCCGGGAAGATAGGTACCTGCATTTACGGTCAAAAGATTGTTTTGGCCATACAACACCTCTGCCTGGGCTTCTGTCTCAGCGGATTGGTAGGTCGCATCAAAACTTTTGCTCACCAAATGGATGACCCCGCCCACGGCATCCGGGCCAAACATGGCTGCCGCTGGCCCTCTCAAGACTTCGATCCGACTAATTTCCGCCAGAGACAGTGGCAAATACATGTTGAAGTGGCCAGTCAAGGGGTCATTGATGCGCATGCCATCCACCAAGATCAGGACCTGATTGAAATTGGTGCCTCGGATGGACACATCGGCTTGGGCTCCAAAGCTGTTGCGGGTTTGTAATTCTACCCCAACGATGTAACGCAAGGCTTCATCAATGGAGGCAACCGGAAGCTGAGAAATGTCCCTGGCAGTCAGCAGCGTGATGTTTCGGCCAGTTTGCCATTCTGATTGGTTGACGCGGGAACTTGCGATGGCTACGGTATCAAGGCGGAGTTCATCGG
>JBCCCJ010000174.1:0-8020 GCA_039033615.1 Bacteroidota bacterium | reverse complement strand
CTTGTCAGACGAAGATCCCGTTTGTCGAAGATGCCGCGGAGCGGTACGGGAAATCTCAAATCCGAATATTGCCTTAGCAAATTTCCTATCCCAAACATGCTCTAGGAAAATGAATGCTCCTCCATGGATATTGGCGAGCATTTGTTGGTTGTTCGCCTGCCATAGCCCGGAACCCATGATGCCTCACCTGGACGGTACCCGTATTTCCGCCCCCCAACTCCGTCAAGAAATTCTCGACCTAGTAGATCGTTCGCAAACGACTGGCTTGGCCGTGAGCATCATCGGACCGGATCGCATTCACTTTCAAGAGGCATTTGGCTGGGCGCATCGAGAGAATGAGGACTCCCTGAGTACTCAACACCTATTCAACGCAGCTTCTTTCAGCAAGGCAGTTTTTGGCTACCTGAGTGCTCAGATGATTGCTGAAGGTACATTGGACCCCGATCTCCCCTTGCAAACCTATTTTGATCAACCCATTCCAGAACTAGCTTTCAACAGAGATTGGAAGGGCTTTGGGGCTTTGGTGGATGATCCAAGGTATGAGCAAATCACCGCCCGGATGTGCCTCAACCACACCACTGGCTTTCCCAATTGGCGCTGGCTAACCAAAGCGGGTGATTTCGACCGGGAAGGGGACATCCGCTTTCAATCTGATCCCGGAGAGCGGTATTCCTATTCAGGAGAAGGCATACAATTGGCCCAATATGCGGTGGAAAAGCTGGCAGATCAGCCCTTGGAAGCGTTGGCCCAACAACGGGTTTTTCAACCACTTGGGATGAAGCAGAGTTCCTATGTGGGGGTTTCTCTGACTGAAGGACGATTTGCATATGGCCATGACCAGGAACAGCACAGCAAAAAATTGGACCCAAGTGACGAGGCCCGGGCCGCAGGCTCTATGATGACCTCTGTAGCGGATATGAGCCTTTTTTGCCAGCATCTGTTGCGCCAATATCTCAAAAAGGACTCTGCCGTTCATGTGATGTGGACCCCAAGTGTCAGGATTCGTTCCAAGGCTCAGTTTGGGTACCAGTCCTGGGAAACTACCGATGAAAACGACGAAATAGCACTCAGCTATGGCATGGGCTGGGGCTTGCTTCAGACCCCTTATGGACCTGGAGCGTTCAAAGAAGGGCACGACGATGGATTTCAGCATTATATGATCATGTTTCCTGAGGCGAAGCTAGGTGTGATCCTCATGACCAATAGCGACAATGGAGAAAGCATCTTCAAAGCGCTGCTCGAAAAAACCATTGGGGACACCTATACCCCGTGGAAATGGGAACGATATATTCCGTTTGATCAGGAGCCTTCGTAGGCTTTTCCCAACTATTCCCCAAGCTCTTGATCTCTCTTCAAATCATCCACATGAAAGAAAACGAGAAATACATCGGTCTTGGAATCGCTTTGGGGTCTAGCATCGGTGTCGCCATAGGATCTGTCATAGGAGTCCTAATGGACGATGTCGCGATGGGGGTAGCATTTGGGATACCCATCGGGTCTTCGCTCGGATTGGTAGCGGGGATTTTCTTGGGAGAAGCTGCAAGAAGAGAAGCCGCCAAGGAAGAGGATAACCGCGAGTAGGGTAGGAGGCAGACATCCGGTTGTTGGAAAAAAACGGCATGCGAACCCTCCCCTTATTACTCCTCCTTTCAATAGCATTTGTCTCTTGTCAAGAAGAAGACTGCCAACCGCTTCCTCTCTCCGCTTCCCCTTTGAACATATTGCCTCTGGGAGATTCTCGGGTAGAGGGGGGACGACCAGAATTTGACAGTTATCGCTTTTTTCTTTGGACCCAACTGGTGGATGCTGGTTGGGAAGTGGACTTCATCGGGAATCGGAAAGATGAACAAACCTATCCCAAACGGGAAGATGGTCGCTGCTTTGACACAGATCATCAAGGTTTGGGAGGAGAAGTCACGATTGGAGTACAAGAAACCCTGGCAACCCTTGTTTACAAACCAGCGCCAGATGTTGTCCTGCTGGGGATTGGAGGCAATGACTTGGCCGATGGAGGACGATCCGCGGAAGAGACCCTGACTTCATTGGAGGAGATCATTGTTGCCTTGCAAACCCAATATCCAGGAGTCAGTGTTTTGGTAGAACAAATTGCTCCAGGAAGGTCTGATTTTATGACCTCTGAATTAACGACCCACTTTCTGGAATTCAATGCTGGGGTTGGACAGTTGGCACAACAGCTTCATACTGACTCCACCAAAGTGATCGCAATCGACATGGCGGCGGGATGGGGGGACAACCTGATGGCAGACCAAGTACACTACAATGAGGCGGGGGCTCAATTGGTGGCTGATCGCTACTTTCAGGCCATGGTCGAGCATATTCGATAAGGCTGAATGGAGAAGAAATCTCTATCTTGGTCTCCATATCGACCTACCCATTCTTGTTTATGAAACCATTGAAGTCTTATGTTCTGGCCATGGGGATTCTCATCGGCCTTCTTTCTGCATGCCAGGGGGATGAATTGCGGCCTGCCCAAATCAAATCTGAGCTACAGAGCAGTCTTTGGACCAAGGAAAAAGTCATTCTGATGACCACAGATAGCATGGTGATTCGGGAGATATTACCGACAGCTTGCGAGGAGAAAGAGCAATTGTCGTTTGAAAAGGGAGATCGACTTCTGCGGAGCAATCACTGTAAATCAAGGGAGGTGGAATATGAATGTGGACAATGGGAAGTAACAGATCGACAATTGACAGCTTTCCTCCCAACCAAGCGAATCGTTCCTGATTTGTGCATGAATACCAATCACGAATCTTTTTGGAGTTATTCCGGAATAGCGATTGATTGGAAAGAGGAACGCTTGATCCTCTCTGGGATTCCCATCGACTTTTTTCCTGAGTATTTGTCTACTGACACCGTGGCCTTGATTGAAGCGGGTTCTCTGCTGGCAAGTTCCTTCTATTCCAAAACAAGCGGAGAGCTATCCGTCCCTGATGGGGAGTGCTGTGCGGAGTAGGAAGCATGGACAAGGAAAAACCCTGATTCCCTGCCAGTTGAAATTGGCCGGGAAATCTCTTTTTCCAGGGATGGAGACATTGCCTTGGTGCTTTCTCCCTCTTTTTCGCCAACAAGCCTTATATTAGCTTAGGTTTTTCAACCATTCGAAGGAAAATTCATCCCTACCACAACAACGAACTCACCCTCCCCTTCATGAAAGACAAATTGTTCATCATTGGTATTGGCGGCACAGGCATGCGCTGTCTGGAGTCCTTTGTGCATTTGTGCGCAATGGGCATGTTTGACGAGCGGGAAATTGACATGCTGGCCTTGGATACCGACCGCGATAACGGTAATTTTCGACGACTACAGGATTTGATTGATACCTACACCAAATGCAAGGGGGTAGAGAAAGATCACTTTCCTGTCAAAAATTCCTTCTTCTCCGCCAAGATCAATTATTACCAATACAGCCCGGACTATTCCCAGCAAGAAACCGGCAATTTTACCCGCCTGACCCAGTATGGCGATCTGCGCTATCAAAACGAACAGCAAGCGGATTTGGCCGATTTGCTGATGACCAAAAATACCCGGGATTTTGACCTCAAACATGGCTACCGGGCCCAGACACACCTGGGGTCTTTCCTGATGTACCACAACATCCTGGAAGAGGTTAAGCAAAATCACGATGGGCAATTGGCGCAGTTTATCAATGGTCTGATCACCGCCAATCAATCCATCTCTCCCCGCGTGTTTGTGATGGGCTCAGTATTTGGTGGAACGGGCGCTTCCTCGATTCCGGTTTTGCCAAAAGCGTTCAACGCGGCTGCCGGAGTACTGGCTCCGGGAATCGGCTTGCGGAACGTCTTTTTTGGCTCGGTGCTATTGACGAGCTACTTCACCTTTCAGGCGCCGAGTTCGGACTATCTGGCCCGCCAACTCATTGTCGCCACTGCAGAGAAGTTCGCGTTGAATTCCCAAGCAGCCATGATGTTCTATAATGAGGACAAAACGGTGAAGCGAACTTACCAGAAGTTTTACATGCTGGGAACATCCACCATGGATTTCTCTACAGAGCACAAAAGCTCCGAACCCATGACCGGTGGGGGGGATCAGACGAATGATTCTCACTACATCGAACTATTTGCAGCTTCTGCAGCCTATGATTTCTTCCATTCCGCTCAGGAAGAATTGGAAGACATCAAAAAAGACACCAAGGGCGTCCGCTATTATTACCGGACGGTGCAGGAAAACGGCGTGCTTGACTTTGCTGATTTTGTGAGTCCTGCTATTGAGGGAGAATTTGCCAAGCGATTTGGCTTGATGGTAGTCATGTCCCACCTCGTTAGTCTGGCAGATTTTTACAACAGCGCCCAAAGTGGCAACCTGTTGAAAGACAACATTTCCGGCTACGAAGACATCGACGTCCGAGAAGTGGAGGCCATGAAGAAGTACTTCGACTACTTCAACTTCCGACTGGATACAGGGGCGGTGCGAAATGGTTGGGTAAGGCAGCTATATCTTTCTGCTGGAGGAGGGGAGAAATTCCTCTTTCGGCCCGAGATGTTTGGAGCGACTACTGAGCGAGAATTGATGAAATTCAAATACAACAACCGCCTCTACAAAGAGAACTATGAGAAGCACAGTTTCAGCACTGGCCTATTTGGCAGCCCCTTCAATTCTTTCAAGGATGCGTTCAAGAAACTTTCAGATGATCCGCAAGTCGCCAATAAGTGCGAGAAATTGACCAAGCGCATGTTTGCCACCCTTTGTGAGTTGTACCAATTCCCCACCGATTGATTCTGCCTGACTTATGGATACCAAAGCACTTCTCATCAGCAATAGTAGCTCTTCCAAAAAGGGGAAACGTGGCCAATGGCACCTCTTCGAAGAAGCTCAGCCCTACATTCAGGGCATAGATACCAACATCGACAAGGAAGACATCGACGCCCAGACCCTTAACTCACTGGTGTCTGGCATTCCTTCTCCCTGGGCGCGGGCTCGCCTGTTTGGGTTCGCCTTTCCTTATACCCAAGTGGAGGCGAACATCAAGAAATCCGGCCTGATTGAATTCTATGAAGGACTGATCAATGAATGGAAGGGCCTTCTGGCTTGTATCGCCCTGTTTCCAGATCGAATCCGGGTGAGTGATCCCATTCCCCTCGATACCAAGGACGAAGATCCCCTTTTTCACATCCCGAATGCCTTGGGGCGGATGTTGTTTGAGGACGCAGATTTGTGGTGTGATCCCGATGCGTTGGCGGCGGAACCCAAAACCAAACCCTTCATTCAGCTCATTTATTATGCGGGCGAACTGATTGGTGCGACTTCCCCCTATTCTCTGTTGTTCACCGGGGTGAATTACAGCGACCTCTCTCAGGTCTCTGACATGACCTGGTATCGGGATGGAGCCTTCACTGATCCACTGCCCTTCCTGAACAATGACCAAAAGCAAAAACTGTATTTGCTCGTGCGCAACATCATCGACGAGCATTTCATGGCTTTTGAAAAGCGAATCAACTCCAACCGCAAAGACAAGCAAAAGCTCGACTTCACCGGAATGAAGGAGTTTTTGCGCTCGTGGAAAAAAGAAATCCGGGTCAGTGGTACCAACATCGTCGATGAAGGCACCCTGGACGCATCGCTCAACTTTGCCCAGCCTTTCTACGATCTCTTCAACGTCAAGCAGATCCTATATTTCTATGAAAATGGCCGGGTGTCTTTCAAAGGAGGCGACAAAGCCCTAGCCGTGGATCCCAAGGATATTTTGCTCCAGGAGGATCACATCATCGAATTCAAGGAGATCGACGAGAAACAGCCGCTAGCTCAATCTGCGGTGTACTACTTACCAGTCCCCAATCCAGATCACGTTCCCAACCAGGAAAATGGTCAGCCCGAGCAATTGTTCTTCCCGATTCCGCTAAGTGAGAAGGGATACCTGCTGTTCAAAAACCGGATTGGCGATCTCCTTTCTGGTGCAGATGAGAAATTCCATTATTTGGCGGGCAACATCAAGCTCTCCGATTACAAATTGATTGTGGAGCTTCATCTGGTGATTGATGACAAAAAGCTCACCCCCATCACCAAGGAATATGAGCTTCAACCCATCGAGAATGAGCGTTCGGTCATCATGTGGCCCAACTTCATTGCAGAAGATTGGGAGTCCTATTATCTCTACAGTGAATTTCCAGTGGCGGACAAAGGCACCCAATTGGTACCCTTTTTCCGAAACGCCAATAGCCTGAACCCGATCCTCAGTGAAAAAGGTCGCCTCATCTATGCTGATAGCGAAGAGGTAGATCCCAATCAACTGCGGCTTCAACGCTTGGTGAATTACCCTCAGTTGAGTCTCGATAGCTCCTTCCACAAATACGACATCGTGCGGGCCAATAAACCTGTTGCTGGACTGGAACTGCGGAAGCACATTGATGGCATTGAGCGAGTGGTTGGCTATTTGATTTTGAAAAATCCCTTGGATGAATCCATGGGAGATCAGATGATTCGGGATTTCTCTAGCCGACCAAAGCCGCAAGCTGCCTTGGTGGGGATAGACTTTGGCTCCAACAACAGTTGTGTCCAATATGCCAAAGAAGATGGTACTGACGTCAAGCCAGTACCTTTTACCAATCGAAGAGTATTTCTGGTTGGGGCGGAAGTCATCGACTCGGATCAGTCTCGAATTGCCTTACCTCACGAGCTGTTTTTCTTCCAGAATGTTGCTTCCCAGAACGGGCAGGTCAAATCTTGGTTGCATGAGCATGATCCTAGATACGTAGTTCCTGGCATGCAACAGGAAGAAATTGCTGGAGGAGTGGCTATTTTTAAGCCCAATATCCACATTCGGGATATGAATCTAAAGACCATCACCACCAATGCTGGCACCTTGCATCACAGCATGAAGTGGCTCAATGAGCAGGGAGATATCGCAAAAAAGATGGCCTATCTGAGGACCATTTGGATTAAAACTTGCGCAGACTTATATGCCAATGGATTCTACCCGAGCCGCTTACGCTGGTCTTATCCCGGGTCGTTTACTCAATCAGAGGTATCCCAATTTCTGAAAATTTATCAACAGATCGTAAAAAGTACCCCGCTAACCAGTGTCTCAGTAGCAGTAGATAGGCAAAGTGAAGCCTCCACTGAGGCCGAAGCCGTTTCTTACTACGCCTTGGGTACAGGAATTACGCTTGGTGGCCGCAATGCCTTTGTAGGCATAGACGTAGGGGGATCTACCAGTGATATTTTGGTCATTGCGCTGGATCGAAATACCAAGACCAATCGGTTGATGAAACAAAGTTCGCTGCGGCTGGCAGCGGGATATATGACAGAAGCCATCCGGGCCTCCTCTGCGTTTCAACAAGCGATTTTGGGATACTACAATGATCCCGGAAACCGCATTCGCATTCCCAACATCCAAGCCTTGACAGATAATCCTGATACCGCACCATTCTTCCTCAATTCTATTTTTGATCGATTGAAAGGGGAAGAATTTCAGCATTTCTACGATTACCTTTCTTTGCACAATCGCACCATATTTGCTTTGCCGGTATATATGACTGGCCTCCTGATGTATTATGCTGGCCAGTTGGTAGCCAAGACCATGTCCGAACATGATTTTATGGCTCGAGTAAAAAGGATCAATTTGTTTCCCTTTGGCAAAGGTGGACGAATTTTCGATTGGGCGGCGGCACATTCAAGCAAAGAAATGGCAGATGAATATTATAACCTCTGTTTCCAAACGGGGTTTGGAAAAGGAGGAGAAGAAATCCAGGTAGAAATAGAAGATAGTATTCGGCAAGACAACAAATCTGAGGTTGCCAAAGGCTTGGTCAATACTGCTCAAGTAAGCCAGGTGCAACTCGCTGGAGATATCCGAGAAAATTCGGATATTTTCGGAGAGCAAGGATTTTTGTATTACCCACCGGAAGGGGAATCCATTGAACTAGACCGCTCAGATTCCATTTCTCCAGATCATTTTCGGGAACTGCAGTTTGATATGGAGTTTCCAGAGCAATATGCTGAATTTAAGCGTCTATTAGCAGTGTAAGAGTGAAAATCCTCTGTT
>JBCCCJ010000173.1:0-8022 GCA_039033615.1 Bacteroidota bacterium | reverse complement strand
CGGTAGGCTTCGGAAAATTCTGCTTGCTGATAGTGCATATAGGCCTGGGCGTATTGATAGATCCCTTTCTGTTTGGTTGGCAACAAACGATGAGCTTCCTGATGCAAGAAATGATGTCGCCAGTCGATCAAGACTTGTTGTGCTTCTCCCTGGGGTAACTGTCGAATGAGGCCGGAAACCACATTGAGGATGTTGAGGTAAATATTTCCATCCAGGTAGCCTTCGCTATACATGAGACCTCTTTCCCAGGCCGCCCGATAGAAGGCATACAATTCACTCAAGACCTCGCTTTGTCCTCGTTTGAGTCTGCCATTCAAGTAATTGAGGACCAGGTAATACATTTGCCTCGCCTCGGTCTCGCTGAGCAGTTCGATATCGGATTCAAAGTGCTGATTCAGTTCGTTGAAGTGAAGGGTTTCCTCCGGCTGTTGCAGGCAGCGAATGAGGTGGACATACAACCGCAAAGGAGGACGCTCAGCCAGATCTGGGTGCTGGTCTAGGTAGCTAAGCAAATGCTGTTGCAGGCTGATATCCAGCTCTTCTGAAACCAATCGCTGTCGATTCAAAGCTGCTAGCAGGTATTTGAGGTTGAGCAACAACACAAAGCGGCGCAGGTGATCGAGGCTTTCAGCGAGCAGATTTTGTTGGCTGCGAGCCTGATGGGTATTCTGAAAGCTCAACATCCGCTCGTACAACTCCAAGGTCAAAAACCACTGGCTGGGATCGTCGCTGGCTTGTTTTTCCCATTGTTTCATCACCTTTTGCCAAGCCCGATGAAAGTCGTCCTCCAACCCCGGTCGTCGGCTCAATTCCCACAGCAAGGCCCGTTGTTGTTGCATGTGGTTCTCCTTCATATGTTGCCACACCCAAAACTGCTCAATGAGTTTGCTCAGGGTGGTCATCAGATTGGAGATCTTGCTTTCCTTATAAGCCTGATTTGGGAAAATGGCCGCAAACAAACTGGTCTTATCCAAAGCTGTGGCCCTTTGCTCCTCCTCTTTTTCTTCCGCTAGGTCAAGCAAAGGAAACCAAGGCCGGAGGTAGGCAAACAATTCCTGGGCCTTCTGACTCCGGTTGAGCCAAGGGCTAGCCAAATAGACGCCAAAGCTGTCTAATTCTTCTCCACTCATCGTTTGGAGCAGGCGGGAAAGTTTGTTGTTGGGGGCCGACATGGTTGCCCAAATTCAGAAATGACCGTCATTTTCCCAAAGCCTGCCGATAGATGGTCAGCAGTTTGTCCTGTTCCGCTTCCCAATTCAATTCCTGGGCCGCCTGACCGCAGTTTTCCTGAAAGGCACGATAAGCAGCCTGATTGGCAAAGATATCACGGATAATCGCCGCCAATTGCTCTGGCTTCCGGGACTCTTTCGGGAGCACGCGTCCAACCTGATAGCTTTCAACCAAAGCCCGCATTTCCGGCAGGTCTGAGACCAAGACGGGTACCCCCGCTTGGAGGTAGTCATAGACTTTGTTGGGGGAGGCATAGCGATAATTGGCCCCCAAATCTTCTTCCAGACTCAGGCCCAAACCAGCTTGAGCGGTGATTTTAGCCAGTTCTTCTAGCGGGACAAAGCCTTTGAAAGTAACCCTTTCTACCAATTGTTCTCGATTGACTTGCTCTCTCAGTTCTGTTTCCACGTCTCCTCGGCCGACAATCCACAATTGGTGCGCAGGCAAGTGGTGCATCGCTTGAATCATCAGCTCGATGCCGCGACCGAGGTTCAGGGCACCTTGGTACAGCAAGATCGGCGTGGGAGGAGCAGGCGCAGGAGTGGCTTTGCGAACAGGGACATTGCGAATCACTTCCACCGGAATCCCATAAGTCTCGGCATAGATCCTGGCGAGGGAACCATTGACGGTATAGACATGCTTCAACTTCGGGAAGAGCCAGCGTTCCAGCCGCAACCAAATGGCCCGCGTTCGGGGACGGTACACCAATTCTGGCACTTCGGTGAAGTATTCATGCGAGTCGTAGACGAGGGGAATCTTTTTCCATCGAGTCGCCAGGTAATTTGCCAGCAAAGTATCTAGGTCATTGGCGGTGAGCAAATCCACCTTCTGGCCCAGCAGCCACAGAAACAAGCGGAGATTGTATTCCAGGTAGAACCATTTTCCCTTGCGAAACCACAACTTCATGCGATGGGTCCGATACGGTCTCTCTGACAGCGGCAGCGATTCCGGCAATTCTCTTCCTACCAGACAGACGTCGTATCCGGCCGCCTGCAAGGTACTGGCGATGCGGTGCATTCGTTGATCGCCACTCAGGTCATTGATCACCGAAAGGAAGATGCGGGATGGGGGAGTAGGCTGATGATTCATCTTTACACCCTGAATGCAGGCTCCATGAGGGATTGATCGGCGCGGGAAATATTAAGTTTTTTGGCTTCTGAGGCCCAATTAGTAACAGCACCTTTGACTTCGGCTATGATTTGATCCATTACTGGGAGAGATAATTGAAAATAGGTTCCAACGCTTTTGGCTAGCTCCAAGTCGAGGGCACCATTGTCTTCGTCAATATGTAAAGCTAGGTGATCCTTTGCGATGGATGGGTTCAAATCATAAGCGGGGGAAAGCCGCCAGCCTTTTTCTCCCAAGATGAAGCCATGATTTATCAAATGATCATCCGTATTTGAGATAGAAATGTTAAAAATGATTCTTCGCCATAGTTGATGTAGATCCTCCTTGGGGGCTTCTCCTGAAAATTGGATGAACTCTGCCAACTCAAGATAGCTAGGCACCTCATCTCTCAACAGGCTTTCGTGTTTTCCAGTCATGGTCATAGCAGAGGCGAAATGAATCCTTTGATCAAGATTTCGATCAAACCTGCGTGTCAAAAACGTATGATGCCTTCCGGAGATGAGTTGTCGACTACTTTCTGCCATCTGAATGCCAGCACGAATAGCGAGTTGGTAGGCTAAAAATTCCCAACTCCCCTGGTCGATTTCATCTTCTTTAGAAGGGAATTTTGCAATCCACAGGTTACCTTCCTCATCCACAACATTTGCCTTGGGTCTAGCTCCACTTAGGGATGATCCAGGTGCAACAAGTAGCTGTAGGGCTATAGAAAGGTCTGCTTGATCGCCTTCTTCTAGGAGTCGACTACCATGCTGTAATTCTCGGAGCTTGGTAATAGGAGGGACAGCGTATTGTTTGTTCTGGTTGATAAATGGGCCTGACTCCGAGGTCTTGAACCTGATTGCCCCCATTCTGCTGACATCCTCTATCCCTAGCAAAAAATCAACCTCTGAAAGCTTTTTCGGGTGTCTTGCTTCTGCTTTTGCAAGTAAATTCTCGCGCCGTTGCAAGAGGGTTCGGCCCCATCTATCGGGCATAGAATCGAGGAAAATTCCAACATTTGGTTTTGCAACGGAAAATTGAGAACCGCTATACCAATGTAAGTCTGGATCTAAATTATTTTTGGGCTGAATAGCTATCCAATCTTCATGGTATTGAAAACGAAAGGTAGATCTTCCTTTGGTTTGTGTATGGGATAGGATGCCCATAGGAGTTGGCCCTTTGGACGGCAACCAATCTGCATAGACAAGCATTTCAAGCTGTTCTTGATTCATATCATTTCCGCCCTAACAAAGCTACATCTTGTAATTTCTGGCCCAATTCATCATCTGCTGCAAGTTGTAAAAAGTCCTTATGCAAGCCCAATACCCGAAGGACCAGAAAATATGCCCCCATAGAGACCTTGGGGTGCCCTCGCTCAATGTGATGAAGGGTGGTCCGATTGATGTTGGCTCGTTCTGCTACTTGAACCATAGAAAGAGAACGGCGCTTTCTCGCTAGCTTGATGTTCTCGCCCATTTTCTCCAGAATTCGGCGGTGCTGAGGAAATAAGACTTGTTCTTTGGATTTCATTTGTTGATTATTTACAACAAAAAATGCTTTTTTGTTGTAAATAATCAACATTCTATCGAATCCGCTTCACAAACTCCTCAACGCTTTCTTCCTTTCCTTGGGACTTGATGAACGCACTACCAATGATGGCTCCTCGAGAATATTCGCAGGCAGTCTGATAGGTGCCTTGATCAGAAATGCCAAAGCCGATCAGGGTGGGATTGGTCAATCCCAGGTCTGCAATTCGGGAGAAATAGGCCCGATGGGTATCTCCAAACCCTTCCGTACGACCAGTCGTGGCATCGGTGGAGACTACGTAAATGAAGCCTTGGCTGACTTCGTCGATCAAGCGAATCCTTGCTTCAGAGGTTTGGGGCGTGATCAGGAAGATATTGGAGAGATTGGCTGCCTCAAACTTCTCTTGGTACATAGCTTGATACTCCGCCATCGGTAGGTCGGGTAAAATGACCCCGTCGATGCCGATTTCGCTGATTTTCTCCAGAAATCGCTCCATGCCATATTGAACCACCGGATTGAGGTAGCCCATCATCAGGAGCGGCATATCGGTGTGCTGACGAATGTCTGCCAGTTGATCCAAAATCTGGGACAAGGTGATGCCATGCCCCAAGGCGACTTGATTGCTGTGCTGAATGGTCGAACCATCCGCGATGGGATCGGAGAAAGGCATGCCAATCTCGATCATGTCCACGCCCGCGGCATCCAGCGCCTGAATCGTCGGCACCAAACTGTCCAGCTGCGGATAGCCAGCCGTCGTGAAAATGGACAGAATTTGTCGATTGGGATCAGCAAATAAACGGGTGATGCGATTATCCATGGAAAACTTGGGAATTTGTGAATTGGGGAATTGGTTGTAGCGTGGACTTCCAGGCCGCGCAGTGATTCGAATTGAGAAAATCTTCTGACAACATAGTGATCTGACAGCGAACGCGCTCTGTCGTCTGTCTTCTTTTTATCGGTTGGTTGGGAAATTGGTGGGGTAGCTGTAGCGTGGACTTCCAGGCCGCGCAGTGATTCGAATTGAAAAAATCTTCTGACAACATAGTGATCTGACAATGGAATGGTCTGACTTCTGGATTCTCTCAACATAGTGATCTGACAGGGAACCCGATCTGACCTCTGACCTCTCTTTTCTGCCAGCAGCGCGATCTTCTACTACCAACTGCCACTGCCCACTCCCAACCACTACAGCCGCTGTCGACTGCTACTTCCAACCGCTACAGCCGCTGCTAACCGCCACTCCCAACTGCCACTTTCCACTCCCTACTCCCCACTCCTTTCCTCTCGATACTGAATGTAGGTTTGCAGATCCTTATCTCCGCGGCCAGAACAGCAGAGCACCACTTGGTCTTCTGGCCCGAATTTCATCTGGTCCAGTGCGGCAAAGGCATGAGCGGTTTCGATGGCAGGAATGATGCCCTCAATTTCACTGAGGTGATAGCCTGCTTGCATGGCATCGTCATCGGTTACATATTGAAATTCCGCTCGACCACTGTCGAATAAATGGGCGTGCGCTGGACCAATGCCCGGATAATCCAGACCAGCAGAGATGGAATGAGGCTCTACCACCTGTCCATCAGGCGTTTGCATGAGGATGGTCCGACTGCCATGAAGTACGCCAGGCTTACCGAGGTAGGTGGTTGCCGCTGATTTACCCGTCGCCAATCCATATCCTGCTGCTTCGACTGCTACCAGTTTCACTGCTTCTTCTTGCAGAAAATGATAAAACGCCCCCATGGCATTGCTGCCGCCGCCTACGCAGGCAACTACATGGGTGGGTAATTCAGAACCCGTCTTTTCCAAGAGTTGCTTGCGGATTTCTTCCGAAATTACCGCCTGAAAACGCGCCACCATGTCAGGATAGGGGTGTGGTCCCACGACCGAACCGATGATGTAGTGGGTATCGGAAGGGTGATTGATCCAATGCCGCATGGCTTCGTTGGTGGCGTCTTTGAGGGTGCGACTGCCCGAGGTGGCCGGAACGACCTTGGCTCCCAACATCCGCATTCGCTCAACATTGGGTTTTTGGCGTTCGATGTCCACTTCGCCCATGTAGACGATGCATTCGATCCCCATCAACGCACATACTGTCGCCGTCGCCACGCCGTGCTGACCAGCCCCGGTCTCAGCGATGATTTTGGGCTTGTTCAGTCGTTTGGCCAGGAGAATCTGCCCGAGGGTATTGTTGATTTTGTGGGCTCCAGTATGACACAGGTCCTCCCGCTTCAGGTAAATATTGGTACCATGTTCGGCAGAGAGGCGTTTGGCGAAATAGAGCGGAGTCGGACGGCCTACATAGTCTCGGAGGAGGGACTGAAATTCCTCCTGAAAGCTACTTTCGCTCATGATTTGCAGGTAGTTCTCCCGCAATTCTTCGATGTTGGGGAACAGCATTTCGGGGATGTAGGCGCCTCCGAATTGGCCGTAATAGCCGTTGGTATCTACTTGGTAAGGTGAATTCATTGTTCAAAAAATTGAGCCAAAAAGTAGGAGTCGAGATCCAGTCTTGGCTATAGGTTTTCAGTTAAGGATTGAAGCAATGTGAGGTCCTTATATCCGGGTCTGATTTCAAATCCGCTGTTGACGTCGATGGCGTGGAGCTGAGGGAAACGATGGGCTTCGATTTGGGCAACGTTATCAGGATTGATGCCTCCGCTGAGGAAGAAGGGCACCTTGCTGGGATAAGCCTCCAGCAGTTCCCAGTTGAATACCACCCCATTGCCTCCGGGAGCTTTGCCTTTGGTGTCGAAGAGAAAGAAATCCACCACGGTTTCGTAGGCGGTTAGTTGCGCGAAATCAAAGGCTTGTCCCACCGAAAACACCTTGATGACTTGTACCCCCAGATTTCGAACGGCAGCGCAAAACTCAGGAGATTCTTTGCCGTGGAGTTGAGCCAAATTCAGTCCATAGTCCCGAATTTTTCCCTCGATGGTCCCCAAATCTGCATTCACAAAAACGCCCACCTTCTCCATCGCCTGAGCTTTCACCCAGGCCGCATCGAGGCTTTCGTCCACATTGCGGGGGGATTTGGCAAAGAAAATCAAGCCCATATAATCTGGGCGCAGTGCCATCAAGCCTTCGATGTTTCCTTGCTCCCGCATGCCACAGACTTTGAGTTTCATGCGGGACTGGGTAGGGGGGTTAGTTTGGACAATTGCTCGATGAACTGCGCACAAGCTTTCTCTGGTTGGGAGGTTTCCATGAAGCGTTGCCCCATCAAAAAGCCCTCAAAGCCCGCTTCTTTCAGGCGAACCACTTCGTTGGGATCACTCAGCCCACTTTCGGCCACCTTGACGACTTCATCTGGAATGTGAGGAGCCAACTCCAAAGAGGTTTGGATGTCCACTGTGAAATCTTTCAAGTTGCGATTGTTGACCCCGACCAAATCGACATGCTCATTCAGGCTGCGATCCAATTCGTTGCGGTCGTGGACTTCCATCAGTACCTCCAGCCCCAAAGAATGCGCAAAAGCCGCCAATTGACGCACTTCCTGCGGATACAAACAAGCCGCGATCAATAGGATCGCATCCGCGCCGATCGAGCGGGCTTCCACAATTTGATATTCATCAATGACAAAGTCTTTGCGCAGAATCGGACAGTAATTCATTCGCCGTGCCAGGGTAAGGTCTTCGCTTTTCCCCCCGAAGAATTCCTCATCGGTTAGGATCGAAAGGGCCGACGCACCCGCCTGCATGTAGCCGATGGAGACTTTCTCCACGTTCACAAAGGGATTGATCTCACCGCGAGAGGGAGACTTTCGCTTGATCTCAGCGATGATGCCGTGCTTGTCAGGTCGGGTCAGATATTGCCGGAGAGACACCGTCGGAGATTCAAAGTAAATGCTTTGTTCCAACAGTTTGACTGGAAAGAGCGCCTTGAGATCGGTTACTTCCTGTCGTTTATGGGCGATGATTTGATCTAGAATGGACATGGGGACTGGGTTTTGGGTTCTGGGTTTTGGGGACTGGGTTTTGGGTTTTGGGTTCTGGGTTTTGGGTTTTGGGTTCTGGGTTTTGGGTTCTGGGTTTTGAGGACTGGGTTTTGGGTTTTGGGTTCTGGGTTTTGGGTTTTGGGTTCTGGGTTTTGGGTTTTGGGTTTTGGGTTTTGGGTTTTGGGTTCAGTAATAGTTGGCAGTGGCAGTAGTATTCATGAGGTTTG
>JBCCCJ010000172.1:0-8034 GCA_039033615.1 Bacteroidota bacterium | reverse complement strand
GGCGATGGCGCGTTTCTCCCGAATGACCGTAACCTTGATGTGTCCGGGGTATTGCATGTCTTTCATGATCTTCTGAGAAATGTCAAACGCCAACTGATCGGAAGCGTCGTCGCTGACTTTTTCGCTCTCAACGATCACCCTCAATTCCCGACCTGCCTGAATGGCGTAGGTTTTCATGACTCCAGGGTAGGAGAGGGCCAGATCTTCGAGATCTTTCAAGCGCTTGATGTAGCTTTCGACAATTTCCCGACGGGCACCTGGGCGAGAACCGCTGATGGCATCACAGGCTTGAACGATGGGAGAGATCAAAGCGGTCATTTCGATCTCGTCGTGGTGGGCGCCGATGGCATTGCAGATGTCCGCCGCTTCTCCGGCTTTTTTGGCAAGCTCCATCCCCAACAAGGCGTGAGGCAAATCAGAGTGGTCTTCCGCGACTTTTCCGATGTCATGCAGCAAACCGGCTCGCTTGGCTTTCTTGATGTCCAGTCCAAGCTCTGCTGCCATAACCGCACAGAGGTTGGCTACTTCACGCGAGTGCTTCAGCAGGTTCTGACCATAAGAAGAACGATACTTCATCCGACCGACCATCCGAATCAATTCCGACCGCAGACCGTGAATGCCCAAGTCAATCACCGTCCGTTCGCCGATTTCCATGATTTCTTCCTCCACTTTCTTAGTGGTCTTTTTGACGACCTCCTCGATTCTGGCAGGGTGAATTCGACCATCAGTTACCAATTTATGGAGGCTCAGACGAGCAATCTCCCGGCGGACCGGATCAAATCCTGACAAGATGATGGCCTCTGGTGTATCATCAACGATGATTTCAATGCCCGTAGCCATTTCCAGGGCCCGAATGTTGCGGCCTTCCCGACCGATGATGCGGCCTTTGATTTCGTCGTTCTCTAGGGGGAAAACGGTTACGGTATTTTCGATGGCGTGTTCTGCCGCAGTCCGTTGGATGGTCTCGATGACCACCTTTTTGGCTTGCTTGGTAGCAGTCAGGTGGGCATCGTCCATGATCTCTTTGATGTAGGCAGAAGCTTCGGTTTTGGCCTCGTCCTGCAGCGCCTCAATCATTTGAGCTTTGGCATCTTCTGGAGACAAGCCGGCAATTTTTTCAAGAGAACTGACTTGCTTCTGGCGAAGGTTTTCTACTTCCTCCTTCTTCTTGTTGAGAATCTCCAACTGGTGAGACAAATTCTCCTTCAACTTGTCAGTTTGGTCTTGCTTAGAGCGAAGGCTCTGAGACTCTTTCTTTACTTTGTCCTCCCGGTTGCCGAGGTGTTGTTCTCGTTGGCGGAGTTTGTTCTGAAGGCCTTCCAGCTTCTCTTTCTGCTTTTTGGCGTTCTGCTCAAACTTGT
The DNA here is from genome assembly GCA_039033615.1 of Bacteroidota bacterium. GTDB lineage: Bacteria > Bacteroidota > Bacteroidia > J057 > J057 > JBCCCJ01. The sequence goes on along the minus strand of JBCCCJ010000172.1, from coordinate 6,673 downwards.
TCTTAAGCTGATTGTACTTCTCATTCGCTTTGTTGATTCGCTCTTGTTTGATGTTTTCTCCTTTCAGCTCTGCCTGTTGAACGATGCTCTCAGCCTTGACTTTGGCTGTTTCGATCATTTTGGAGTTGGCAGTATTGAGCATATAGCGACTGACGAGGTATCCCACAAGGATGCCTACAATCAAACTAATAGAAACAGCAATTATGATATCCATTGGTCGGTGCAATAAGTGGTAAAACAAAGGAGAATTCCACTGTTTCGGCAAGACCTACCACTTGGCAGGGCCGCTGACACCAAACAATCAGGAGAGAGCAATCAGGCTCCTCCACCAATTTGAAGCGTTTCGTCTAATTTCGACTCAAGTAGGGAAAGTTGTTCCTGGAAGGTTTCTGCCTCTCGGCGAGTTTTGGCTTTTTGCTTCAAGTGCTCTGTCATGATATCCAGACAACACATGATTGCAATATCCAGATCGTCCTGGGTTTTATACTGGGCCTTGAAAGCCTTGATCTTCGCGTTGATCACCTGGGATGCTTCTTGGATTACCGCCGCTTCTTCCTGGTCTACTTTTGCCGGAAACTGACGACCAAAAACATTTATGGTAATGGAGTACTTGTCCAAACTATGCTTGATTGATGTCAGAAGTGTCTATTCACCAAAAATCTTTAAACAATCATCTATTTCTTTTAGGTAACGATCAATTTTGAGTTGTACTGCTTCGCGGTCTTCGGTAGTGTGGAGACTTTTGACCAGCTTCGCCGCTTCATACTTCTGCTGAATCTCCTCGTGTTGTTGGAAAAGGGCTTTCTTTTCCTGTTCCAATTGGCTGACTTGTTCTTGAAGTTGAGCCTTTTCTCGGTTCATGCGGAGCACCATGCGCTCCAGCTTGACCACTTTTCGGCTTACCTCTTGCAATCTGGGGAACAGTTTTTCCATCTTTTGGCCTTCTCCAACCTCCAAGTTAGCCTTTTTTCCCCGTTATGCAAATTCCGAATCGCTTTCAGCCTTTTCTTTAAGCAGGGCAATGCAATTCGCTAACAATTAGCCCCTTATCTCGGCTTGTACTTCCGATTTGAGGAGTTGATACGCCCGCGCCACGACCTTATCCGCCGCTTTGTCCGCCAAGGTCTTGTTATCGTCCCTGAGTTCCAATGAAATGAGGTAACTCTTGGCCCCTTTTCGAATGTTGCCTCCTTGATAAATGTCGTGCAGCTCTACGGAACGAATCAGTTTGGGATTGGCTCGGGCCACCACTTCCTGAATGGTTTGGAAAGCTACGGCCTCATCGATCACCATGCTGATGTCTCGACGAGTTCCTGGATATTGGGGAATGGGCTGGAACGTAACGGTTTGTTTGAAATAGAGTGCGTCAGCCAATTCCCAATTGATCAACAAATGAAACACCTCATTGCGGATGCCAAAGCGATTGATCCAGGGCTCCGCTACTTTTCCATAGTAGGCAAGGACCTTTCCATCAACCAACAATTCCAATCCATAGGCAAAATCAGGATGATCCTTGATCTCCCTGGCTTTGCCTTGAATGCCCAACCAAGTTTGCAGACGGTCAATTTCCCGATTCAAAGTCGCCTGAGAAGTGGATACTGCTTCCTGTTGCCAATGCTTGAAAGGGAAGGATTTTCCCGACACAGTAAGGGCCAACCAGCTTTTTTCAACATGGCCCTCTCCTTTCTTGCGATAGGTTTTGCCAAATTCATAGATCGCGAGATCTTCTAGCTGCCGATTTTGGTTGTAGCGAAGGGTATCCAACGCGCCTGGCAGCATGGATTGCCGCATCACCCCCAGTTCTTCACTCAAAGGATTGACAATGGGGACCGCCTGCTCATCTACCAGGTCTTTATGAACCAAAGAGTTGTTCATGACTTCGTAGTACCCATTGGCAGAAAGCATGTCTGCGTAGCGTTCTTTGAGCTGATAGTGATCCTGGTATTGGTCAAAACTCAGGGTCGCATGCATCTTGGTAGCCATTTCTACCTGATTGTACCCATATACCCGGAGAATATCTTCGATCACGTCTACGTCTCGTTGCACATCCACCCGATAAGGAGGAACCTGGAGGTTGAGAACCTCTCCCGCCTGTGCTACTTCCATCTCCAGCGCTTCTAGGATCTCGATGATGGTCGCATCCGGAATGTCTTTTCCGATCAGTCGTCTGGTCTTGGGCAAAGAAAGTTCGACTTCAAAGGGAGGAAAGGTCTCCACCATTTGAAGGTCTGCAACTTGGGAAGCTTTGCCTCCAGCCAGTTCCAAAATCAACCATGCCGCCCGCAAGGCTGCGGTTTTGGTCATGTTGGGATCTGCTCCCCGCTCAAAACGGAAGGATGAATCAGAGTTGATCCCCAATCGCTTGGAGGTGCGACGAACTGAACCTGCATCGAAATAGGCAGATTCGAGAAAGACATTCTTCGTGGCCTCTGTTACCCCGGAATTGATGCCACCCATGGTTCCCGCGATACACAGGGGCTTTTCTGCATCACAAATCATGAGGTCCGTATCCGCTATCAACTCTCGTTCCGCCTCATCTAGCGTTACAAATGTTCGGCCTTTCGCCAAGGTTTGTACCACGACCTTCCCGCCAGCCAATTGATCCGCGTCAAAGGCATGCATCGGATGACCCAATTCGTGCAGCACGTAATTGGTAATGTCCACGACATTGTTGATGGGACGAAGGCCAATCGCGGTGAGGCGATTTTTCAACCAATCGGGGCTTTCTTGTACCGTTACGCCTGCTATATAGATAGAGGTATAACGAGGGCAGAGGTCTGGGTTGTTGATCTCAACGGGAATCGGGTTCGCGAAATCAAGTCCAGCCTCAGGCAAGGTATCTTGTGGCAGCCGAGGTCGCGTCCGAAAATAAGCGGCCAAATCCCGAGCCACTCCATAATGAGAAGCGCCGTCGATTCGGTTAGGGGTCAGGTCAATTTCCAATACCCAATCCTGATCCAGTTCGATGAAGTCAATGGCTGGACTGCCGACGGGCGTATCTTCTGGGAGTACCATGATGCCGTCGTGGCTGGTTCCTACGCCCAATTCATCTTCTGCGCAGATCATCCCACGAGAGACTTCCCCGCGAATCTTGCCTTTCTTGATTTTCAACGGTTGCTCAGCACCAAATGGATGAAGGACGGTACCAACGGTTGCAACCGGTACTTTCTGTCCCGCAGCTACATTTGGGGCACCACATACAATGTTGAGAGGTTCTCCCGCCCCTATGTCCACTTTGCACACCCGCAGGCGATCTGCATTGGGGTGTTGCTCGGCGGAAGTTACCAGCCCTACCACTACGCCCTCCAGATTCCCGGGAATCCCCCCCACTTGCTGAATGGTACCTACCTCTAGCCCCAGCATGGTCAGGATATCAGCCAACGCTTCTGGCGATTGGTCAATATCTATGTATTCCTTGAGCCAATTATATGATATCTTCATTTGGGCAAAGGTAGAAAAAGAATGGGAAAGAATGCAGCAACGCGGAGCCTCCCAATTCGGAAAAGGCACAGCAAGGAAGGGGCACCACAACCAGAAAGAAAAGCTTGACAATCAGGAGGGAAAGCATGGCGATGAGAAATATAGTAGAGAAGAATCAGTCATTCATGGAGTTCTCATATCTCTGCATTGTCTCATTCCCATTATTGAAGTAAATTCGTCCCGTCCATTCACTTTTTCAATACGTTCGTGCAGGATTATGAAACCTTTCCTTACCCTCATTGCTGGATTGATAGTAGCAGCATCTCTGTTGATGACCTCTTGCGGAGCTGAAACCGGTAGCAACAGCGTGACTGAGTTAGAAGCTCAATACCGGGAACTGACTTCCAGCTCTAATGGAGATCAAGCCGCCATCCGGGAAACCATGATGGCATTGGCAGCAGCTTATGAGCAAGAAAGCAAAGTTGATTCGCTCAACTCTGCTGAATATCTCTACAAAGCTGCGGAGATGTACGAGACCAATATGATGGATGTGAACAAAGCGCTACAAGTATTTGATCGCATCATTGCCGAATATCCCAATTCCGAGCGGGCAGCCGATGCGTTGTTCAAAAAGGGCTACGTGACCCACAATGTGCTCAAGGATCTGGATAAGGCCAAAGTCATCTATCAACAGTTTTTGAGTCAGTACCCGGATCATGAACTAGCAACCAGCGCCCAATTTGAATTGGAGTTTTTGGGGGTGCCTGCAGAGGATCTGTTGGAAAAGATTCAGGAAAAATCGACCGAAACTCCTACAGAATCTCCGGTAAACTAAGCTACACACAACCTTTGTCCAGGCAGAGGCGTTTCCCATTTGTACAGTTTTACGAGCTCTCATGAAATTTGCACACCTTCTGTATGCTGGCCTGATTCTCCTGGCCATCAGTATGTTCGCCTGTCAAACCAGCGACCTGCCGCCTGCACCCGTCAAAGAACGTACCTATCTCCATGTCCTGAATGCCTATTCTGGCCTGCCTGATGGGATTGATATGCGCTTTACGTATTTTGAGAAAAAGCAATTGGCCGTCGATCGCCTTCGGTTTCAGCAGGCTTGGCCCCCCAGTGGATATGCCTCTCTTTTGACCGAAGTAGGGGACAGCAATCAGTCCGAGGTGGTACAGGTCATGGTGGATGTGCTGGATAATCCTTCTAAAGAGGAAATTTTCTCCTCCTTTCCACTTGACCTTACGGCCGGGGCGAAATCTACCGTTTGTTTGATCGACAGCTTTGGCAAACCGTTGTTGGTCAAGACCATCGACACGCCAAAAGAGTATGAATCTCAAACGGCCAACATTCGATTCATGAATCTCAACAGCACCTTGCGTTCAGTCAGTCTGATCGCCAAGGCTGATACCTTCCGGATCCCGCAATTGAACTTTCTGAACTACTCCTCCTACGAATTGATCCCAGCGGGAACCTATACCTTTTATTTTGTCAATGACTTTACCGGCAATCGGGTGGACTCTGTGAAAAACGTGAGCTTGAAATCTCAGCAAGCGTATTCTTTCTACCTGACTCAACAAAATGGATTCCCGGTAGGGGCGTATGAAGTATTGGAATAAATGAAATCATCCTTCCGTTTGATTGCCTTGTGGTGTTGCCTGATGAGTGTAAGTTCACTTTGGGCGCAAAGAGGTGGATTTAGAATCGGCAAAGGTACGTTTGGTAGGGTAGAAGTAGGGGGTTCCTTCTTGAATCTGGATGGCTTGAATCAGGCCTTAGAAGAAGATGGATACGAGAAGTTGAATCCGACGTACTTTTCTTTGGGGTTTGGCTTGGATCGCTTCAAACGACGCTGGGTCATCGGCGGCAGTTTGTACAACTTCATGATCCAAGAGAGCTTCCAGAACAATCAGACGGCCCGACTTTCGTATCATTATCTCACCGTTCGGGGAGGCATGGTCCTCTTCTACGAACCAGAAAAATTCCTGATTTATCCCAGTGTGGGAATCGGAGCAGGCTTGGCTAATGTAAGAGAACGTCCTGCTAGTGAGCCTTTGCCATTTGAATATTGGACCCAAGGCGTATTGATTGATGCCAGATTGACGGCATCTATGGTCTCCGAATTGGATGTGGCGCAAAAAGTTGAATGGAGCATCTCCATTGGCTACTTGCATGATCCATTGGATACCTGGCAACTGACCAGCTTTCGCCCCGACAATCCCGGTATCCCCATCAATCCTGGTGGCTTCTACTTCCGATTAGGCATGGGCATGGGAAATTGGCGCCGATAGACGAATTGCTTTCTTACCTCCATTCAGTTTCCTTCGCTTTTTGCAGTACCGAATTCGCGACTTCACCCTAGCCCTTCTGGCCTTATTCCTCTTCAGTCCTGTGTTGATCGGGATTGTGCTACTGTTGTGGGCCACCCAAGAAAAGGTCTGGTTCTTTCAGCTTCGACCTGGAAAGGGAGAACGACCCTTCACCTTGTGGAAATTCAGCACGATGCGGGATGCTGCCCCCGGAGAAGCGGAAGAAGCACATCAACAGGCGCGTCTGACCAAAGTGGGCCGCTGGTTACGGCAAACTTCTCTGGATGAACTGCCCCAATTGTGGAATGTCCTCAGGGGGGAAATGAGTCTGGTTGGACCCCGTCCGTTATTGATGGAATACCTGCCGTTGTATTCGGAGGAAGAACGAAACCGACATGCCGTGCTGCCGGGAATTACTGGCTGGGCCCAGATCCATGGACGAAATCAGCTTTCTTTCAAAGAGCGATTTGCCTACGATCTCTGGTATGTGGAGCATCGCAGCTTTTGGCTAGACCTACGCATTCTTTGGTTGACCGGGAAAAAAGTCTGGCAGAAAGAAGGAGTCTACGCCAATGTGCATACCACCTCTCCCAAATTTGACGGAACGAATTGATGATTGGCGTAAGGGCAGATCACATGTGGACTTTACCCTAGAACTAGTCAATCACCGATTGTCATTCAGAGCGTCGAGCGAAGAATCTTATGAGGCTTCATGGCGCAGCAAAAGAGGATACATGAGATTTCTCGCAGGCTCGAAATGACAGCCGCATTGGCTGGAATCAGCTCCGCGGCCTGGAAGACCACGGTACTTTTCATCGAAAAGGGGGTTGTTCCAATCTTCGATTGCCCTATTCGAGCTGCCAGCTTCATGACCTTGCCCCCCTCGCCAGGCCTGCCGCGCCGGACCGAGGGGGGCAGTTTCCGTCGGAAACGGGGGGAAT
>JBCCCJ010000171.1:0-8035 GCA_039033615.1 Bacteroidota bacterium | reverse complement strand
CCTCTCGCTCCTGGGTTTCAAAGGCTTCTCCTGCCTGTTGGTTGATCCTCCCTTCGATGGATTGCTGCGCGGAGATGGTCGCACGCCAGTTTGCCTGACGAGCCTGAGTCCCCTTGGATTCCCAACGGACATAGGCCAATTGACGCTCTTGTGGGTCCAATTCATGCCGAACATAGCCTCCTTGAGCTACCTGATCGTATCGTCCTACCCCAGTTTGCTGGACCCGCTGCCAGGCCAGAGTGAGGCGTTTTCGGGGGCTGAGTTGGTAGATACTTTTGAAATCCCCATTGATTTCGGTGTATGCGGAAGGGGCCTGAACGCCCAAGTCTCCCCCTGCCAGCAAGTCGCCGAAGTCTTTGTAACTCAATCCTATGTGGGTAGCCAACCTTCCTGCGCTCAATTGGAGATTGGCTCGGATACTTCGCTCCATGTCGTCGCTCAGGTATTTCAGAATGGCCTCGGATTCTGTGTGAAAGCTGCCATCATCCGCCATCAATGGCGCTGGAGTGAACAAGTGAATCACCCCGCCCAACGCATCACTCCCATAACTCACGGAACCGCTTCCTGATACCACTTCTACTCGATCCATGTACCAAGGATCTATCGTATTCAGGTATGGGTTGGGTCCAGTCCGGCAGGTAGAATTGTTCATTCGAATGCCATCGATCAGGAGGAGGGTTTGATTACCCGCGACGCCTCGAACAACAGCCGATCCTCCCCCGTGGTAGGTTTTCTGGATCCACAGTCCGGGCAGATCCATCAGGGCTTCTGGCGTGGAGCGGGGGCGAATTCGTTGCAATTGCTCTGCGGTCAAGGTGCGCACGGTTTCACTTACCTCCCAGGTCTCTTGGGGGCTCCGCTGGGCAGAGGTGATGATCTCTGAATCCTCAACTGAAGGACCTGCTCGCAAGGGGACGCTCATCAGATGATCGACCCCTTCAACGATCCGAAGGGTCCGTTTTTCCGTCCCAAAGCCCCTTGCCTTTACCACGACCTCGTAGGTGCCAGCCGGGAGTGGAGCCAATACGAATACGCCTTGGGGATCGGTATAGGTCTCTAGAAAACTTTGTCGGATGCTCACCTTGGCATGTTCCAACGGCAACCCAGTAGCCGCCTCGGTGACAACCCCCCGCAACGCCTGACTCCAGGCCTTCATGCCGAAGGAAAGTCCCACAGATAGCCACAGCAGAAAAAGGGAATGTTTCATTGCCCCGTAAACTTACAGAAAGCAGGCGGGACGTACGTATTTTGATGGATCGTTTTCGGTTGGGACCTTCGTAAAAGGACTCGCTCTCGCGCGTTTGCAACCCGTGAGGTGTGAGTGTCAGAGTTTATAACTCGTCGGGAATGAGAGAGGCAGTCGCCAACAGACGAGTAAGTCCGAGTGCAATTCGAACCTACCTCGCTCTCACGCGTTTGTAACGCGTGAGGTGTGAGTGTCAGAGTTTGTAACTCGACGGGATTGAGAGAGGCAGTCGCCAATAAGCAATTCAGTCCGAATGCAATTCGGACCTACCTCGCTCTCGCGCGTTTGCAACGCGTGAGGTGTGAGTGTCAGAGTTTGTAACTCGTCGGGATCGAAAGAGGCAGTCGCCACTAAGCAATTCGGACCTACTCCACCACGGAAAATTTCCCCACAAACTCCTCCACCCCTTCTTGCTTGGTGGAGACGCGGTAGATGTACACCCCTGGTTTGATGCGGTGGCGGGCTTGGTCGGTGAGGTTCCATTCGAGGCCCCCGTCGCCATCGGTTTCTTCCATGCGATTGACAAAGCGGCCGGAAACGGAGAAGACTTCAATAGTCGCCTGCTGAGTCAGGTTGGCGAAGCGGACGCCTTCGAACAGTTTATGAGGCCGGGCCGGGTTGGGATAGACAAAGACCTCTGAGAGATCGTCTTTGTGGGCCGAAAAAGTGGCCGTGTTGCCCTCTTCGGTCATGCAGAGTTCATTGATGGAGCAGACATCGCCAACAGCAATCGAAAGCGGATAGCCCAAGGCTCCCAGCCGGGCGTCTGCTATGGTCACCGTGATCGCATCCTGGTCTTCGGAACCCCATTCCACCGCCACCAATTTTCCGACTGGAGAAAGGCTGTATTGATTGGTGTCCAAAGCCGTGCTTTCTTCCAAGGGATAATTGAAATACAGCGTGGCTTGTTTGTCATTGAGGATCTCCCATCGAATCAAGAACAGCCCATCGTCTTCAGATCGTTCGTAGAAGAATGGCAATCGCCTGAAATTGGGGTTCATCTCAGCCCGTCTTGCGTCCTGAAAGGCAGTATCGACGACGAGTTCATGAGCGCCTTCTTCCCAGGGTCGAGCAAAATTGAGCAAGAGTTGGGTGCCCACATCGCCGCGTGGAATCAAGGATACGGGACTCTCTTCTCCATCGACCACAAAATAAGCGGCGTCATCCGCATTCGGATCAATGGGCTGACTGAAATGAGCCAGTAATTGGCGCGGACCGGGCACGGAAAGGCTGTCTAGGCGCGGCCGCTCATGAGGCTCTAGCAACACGAAATTGCTAAAACCACTCTCGGGTGGATTCAAGCCCGGATTCAGGCTGCGGACCACGTAGAGATAGAGCAGATCTGGCTCCAAATCAGTATCGGTCCAGGTCGTTTCCGTGATCGGTCCCAATACCAGGGCGGTGTCGTTGTTGAACGGATCGCGAATCCGCCACAATTCGTAGCCGGTGGCGGTGGGGCTGGCAGGCCATGAGACGGTCGCGGACTGAGGGCCGAGCACTCTTCCCGTCAATCCCGCCACGGGCTGAGGACCGGGAGCTTGCACGTTTCGCTCAAAGAAATACGTGGTATCGATCAGGCCTAAGCCCAGTTCATTTACCCCGTTTCCGTCAAAATCTCCGATGAGGTGATGGGTCGCCAACGAACCGATCTGATACCAACCCATGACATAATCGCTCCCGTCGTACTCGATCAGGTAGGTGCGGGGAAAATTGCTGAAGACCAATTCTTCTGCTGGGTCCAAGTCCAGGTTTCCTGCCGTAGCTGCGTTGTAGCGACTGTTTTCCACGTCGTAGACAATCTCATCCCAGACCATTTCGTAGGTGTTGTCTCCGGTAGCTTCGAAGATGCGCAGCCACCAGTAAGGCGGATCGTACTCCACATCGGCATTTCGCTTGCCGGGATTGGTATTCACCGCTACGAAAAATTCCATTTCTCCGTCCCCGTCAAAATCACCCTTGGTGAGATAGCTCCCCCCTTCCAGCGCAATGAGATCGGTGGTATCCATCAAGGTCTGGGTGTAGGTATTGCCTGCCACGTGCTCGTAAATCAGGAAGTCTCCGTCTGCATCCTGAAAAATGGTTTCTGGTTTTCCATCCCGGTCAAAATCTTCCACCAAGACCCGAGGGGCATTGCCTCCACTGAAATCGGGGCTATCATCCTCCAATTTGGCCGCTTCCTCAAAGGCCTGCCCTCCCCCATCGAAAATGTAATAGTCCTTGGGATCTTTCAGGATCATTTCTGGGGAACCGTCGCCATCGGTATCTCCCCAATCGGCGGCAAAAAAGCCATTGCCTTCATTGGCATATTCAATGTCCTCCCCGATCAGTTCTCCTTCACTCGGCTGCTCAAAGACAAAATTAGAATCGTTCACGGAGGCAAGCAGCTCCATCAGACCATCTCCATCACTATCTGCGACGCCTTTGGGAATCAGGATGGGGCGCACCGTAAAAGAGTCGATTTGGCGAAAAAATCCCCCGTTGAATTCATAGACCTTCAAGCGACCGAAGGAAAGGCGCTCGTCATATTCGTTCAGAATCACTTCTTTCAAGCCGTCTTGGTCCAGGTCATAAGATTCCGGCAGATAAAATCCCTGCGGAAGCCAATGATCTAGCTGGGTGAATCCTGACCGCTGGATATAAGCGGGCTGAAAGCTGATGATTTGCGGTTCTGTTTGGTTGCTCAGACCTGCGAGATTGGTACTCCGAATCAGACATTCGTAGTCTCCTGCGGGCAACTGTTGTTGTGGCACAATCAATTCCCCATTGCGGGCGTAGCGGTCATAGGTCAGTTGCTTAAAATTCAGTTCCCCTACCCGCCGATACATCAAGGTATGAGTCGCCTGGTCATCAGAGCGAAATTGGCAAAACAAGGCCCGTTGATCGCCATCCCAAGCCGGTCGCAACCAGCGAATGCTGATCTCCGGCGGGCTTTGATCGCGAACGAAACGAACCCGGTCCTCACTGGTGAAGCCATTGGAGCGCTCCACCCGCAAGCGCAGGGTATAGTCGCCTTCCGGCAGTTCACTCACGTCCCAGAGGGCCAGGGTATCTTTCCGCCGTTGGTACAGCAAATCGGTCGCAATGGGAAGCCAGTCATCATCTCCCTCAATCCCCGGCTGATATTCCAGGTGAAAGCGGGTCATTTCTGGGTCCATGACCGTCCCGGTGATATAGATTGTGTCCTGATCGCTTCCTGAATCATGCAGCGGAGAAGTCAGCACCACCTGGGGATTCCCCACGGTTTGCAAAGCTCTGAGCACATTCAACCTACCCGCGCCAGTAAAATGATCCCAACCCGATTCGGAGACATCATCGGCAGAGGAGGTCAAAATCCCCCGAATTTGATCTGGAGTTCGATTTCCTCGGTAGGACAAGATCAAGGCCGCTGCGGAAGCCACCAAGGGCGCAGAAAAGCTGGTCCCCTGGGTTACCTGAAACGCATCGACCTGCCCGGTGAGCGTGGTGTCGCGAATTTTGGTGGTAAAGATTTGAGAGCCGGGTGCTGCCAAGTCTACCGTCGGGCCATAGGAGCTCAGTGGCCAGAGGAATTCCAGGTCGTTTTCCAGATCGGCCGTGGTGGCTGAAACTGCAATCACTCCGGTATGGCTGGAAGGATAATGCGGCAGGTCGCCGGTTCCATTTCCCGCCGAAGCTACCATCACCACCCCCTGGGCAGCGGCATATTCAATGGCGGCCAGCACGATGTTGCTGAGAACGATGTCTCCAAAGCTGAAATTCAGGATGTCGATCCCATTATCGGCACCGTAGATGATGGCGCGGGCGATGTCGTCATCTTCCGCCGTCCCATCTGCGGCAAAGGCGCGCAGCACCACGATTCGGCACCCATACGCAAGCCCAGCGCCGCCATAGCCATTGTCTGCTTTGGCTCCCACTACTCCTGCGACCAAGGTGCCGTGATTGTTGTCATCCAGGGGGTCGGGATCTTCGAAGAGATAGTCTCCTCCTGGCACATTTCGGGTCTGGTGGGTAAAATCGTAGCCGATCACATCATCAGGAAAGCCGTTTTGGTCCTGGTCGATGCCATCGAAGTCTCCGGTGATTCCGTCGCGGGTTTCCGTCGTCGGCCAAGGCTCAAAGCGACCGTTGCCATTGGCGTCTTCCGCAGCATTGATGGCAAGTTGTCCTTCGAACTCCGGGTGGTCATAGTCCAGGCCTGTATCCAAAATCCCAATGCGTATGCTGGGGCTTCCGCTGCTCAACTCCCAAGCGGGAAAGGACTGGATGTAGCGATGATGCCACTGCCGATCCAAGGAATCATCATTCGGCTCAAAAATCGGGACTTCATCTACAGATATTTCGCGGGTCGCTGCCACCGCTTCAAACCAACGCCCTTGTTGAAGCAAGGATTCCAATTCTCTCGTTGCCCCGGCTTTTCCCTCCAAGGTAAAATAGCGGGTCAATTCCGGGGAGTAGGCCGTAAACGCGCGCTGGGGGACCAGCGGTTGAATCCGATTGATTTGCGCCAGAAAAGGATATTGATCCAGGGTCGCCTGGGGAAACTCCGTTGGCGAAAGCTGGCGATCCCGCGCATTTTCTAACAAGCGTTGCAGTTCTTCTTCTCCTGCATTGAGCTGAACATTCCAACTCCGCTGTCCCAACAGAGGCAGACAGAAACTGAACCAGATACCAGCAAGGAGGAAGCAAACACGAGGAAGCATATATGTTTCAGATCGGAAGGCGAGAACCGAGAGGCCAAAGGTCAACGCATTTGGCACAAATACACAGCAAGTTAGGGAGGTCTCCAGCAGGAAACAATGCCTTCCTTTTTACTTATCTTAGTTCCATGAACAAACAGATCCTCCAAGACAAAGCACGAGGCGCGTTATTAGGCTTAGCGATAGGCGATGCGCTGGGCACCACCCTCGAATTCACTACGCCTGGCTCCTTCGAACCACTCACCGACATGGTCGGCGGAGGCCCCTTCCGCCTTGTAGCCGGACAATGGACCGATGATACCAGTATGGCGCTATGCTTGGCCCACAGCCTCGTGGAAATGGGAGGCTTTTCGGCCAGGGACCAAATTGGTCGATACTTGAATTGGTACCAGCATGGCTATATGAGCGTAACGGGAGAGTGCTTTGATATCGGCTCTACAGTTCTGAATGCGCTGGAGCAATTTGAACTGACCGACGAACCTTATGCTGGGAACCCTGATCCCTATTCTGCCGGAAATGGATCGATCATGCGGCTGGCACCAATTCCGATTTTCTACCATCAGGATTGGCAAGGCATGATGCTGGCAGCTATTGATAGCAGTCGGACCACCCACGGGGCCGAAACCTGCCTGGACAGTTGTCGGTATATGGCTGGCCTGATGTATGGCGCCCTTCATGGGGCAGAAAAAAGCGCATTGCTTCAGCCCTTTTACAGCCCGATCCCAGGGTATTGGGCGGCTCACCCCCTTCAGGCCGATGTCCACCAAATCGCGGCGGGGAGTTTTTTGCAGAAGGTGCCTCCCGAAATTCGAGGCAGTGGGTACGTGATTCACTCGCTAGAAGCAGCATTATGGGCGTTTGCCCGCAGTGAGGATTTCGAGACCGGGGCTTTGATGGCGGTCAATTTGGGGGAAGACGCCGACACTACCGGAGCAGTCTATGCCCAAATTGCGGGGGCCTACTATGGCTACGAAGGGATTCCTGCTCATTGGCGTGGGAGGGTGTATTGGCGAGAAGAAATGCTAGGGTTAGTGGATCAGTTGCTACAATCAGCCCCCCCTGGAGCATAGGCTTGATCTGGCAGTGGAAGGAACAATTCGGAGAGAAAGCTTGAGAAAGACGATCCAAGTACCACTAAAAAGGAAGAGTCCCTTGGTTTTTTGACAAAGGTGAGGCACTTTGTGAGAAACGCCCCTATGATACCACAGGCTCTACCGGAGCCAATTGACCACTATTCACTTAGCTTTCAAGATCATGAGTCATTGGATCAAACACCTCCGAACCATCCCCCAATCTGAAGATCGCCTTTCTCTAAAAATGGACCTCCAATGTCCGCCCGGTATGCAACTCCAAGCAACCACCTGGCAGGAAACCGGGGAATTGGTGATTTGGCTGGAACGCGCCGAGGACGTTGCGCCCTCGGAGACTCAGCACCTCCAGATTCCCGTCCCGACCGAATATCGTGGCCAAAGGTTACGGGTGCTGCTGAAAGAGAGGAAGGGGGAGAGGGAGTTTGGGAATGAAGAAATAAAAATGAATTAACCTTCGAAATTTTCTGAGCCCCTATCTATGATGCTGGAAACAATAGGAGAAGTGAACCACATGAATTCCTTAGGTACTTGGTTTTGCACCATCCTTTTTTCAATAATTGTCTCTTCTACTTTTGGACAGCCATCAGTAGACAGTTTGCAATTGGTTTATAATAGTCCCTCGCTACCAGATTCTCACAAATCTGAAATATTAATCAGAGCGTCAAAATCCTTGCTAAAATCAAATCCAGACACTTCACTTTTCTTGATTCAAGATGCTTTTAAACTTTCAGATGGTAGTGAAGAATTACGCGACAAGGTGATTCTAGTAAGAGGATCAATTTTTTCTCGACTCAATAGAACAGACGAGGCTATACATGATTTCGAAGAATTCATAAGGTATCAAAAAGGTGATACGACCAATGTTGCGAGCTATAAAGCTTTCAACAATTTAGCAATCTGCTACCGCAGAATAGGGCAGTTCGAATCAGCATTATTTTTTTATCAAAAAGCATACAATGTTGCTGAAAGACTCCAAGATGTCGAGCGTATGAATACAGTTCTAATGAACTTCAGTACATTTT
>JBCCCJ010000170.1:0-8047 GCA_039033615.1 Bacteroidota bacterium | reverse complement strand
GTCTGCCGAATCCAACTCGGCACTACCAATCGAACCCTAAAATCTGACCCCTGACTTTATGCCCATCATTCAAGCTTTTGGCTCTCACCACCCCAGCATTGCGGAAGATGCATTCGTAGCGGGAAATGCCACCATCATTGGAGAGGTGAAGATCGGTGCTAAGAGTAGCATTTGGTTTCAAGCGGTGCTGCGGGGCGATGTAGGAGCCATTCAGATTGGGGAACGGACCAATATTCAGGACGCTGCGATCCTGCATTGCACGACGGGTCGGACTCCTACCATCGTCGGTAACGAGGTGGTGGTCGGGCATCGGGCGATCTTGCACGGCTGCCAGATCGAAGATCAAGTGCTGATCGGCATGGGGGCCATTGTCTTGGACGAAGTCGTGGTGCCATCGCAGACCATCATCGCGGCAGGGGCGCTGGTGCCGGAGGGAAAACACCTCAAGAGTGGTTGGTTGTACGCGGGGGTACCTGCCAAACCCTTGAAACCGTTGACCGATCAGCAACTTCAGATGATCCGTTTAGGAGCCGCTGGATACGTAGAAAAATCCCGACTTTATTTGGAAGAAGGTCGTTCGTAGGTTGGGTCAAACGCGGGATTTGGGTCCATCATTTCCGCTCCCACTTCCGCCCGCCAGGTCTGCAACTCTGCCTGTAAAGACTGGGTCAGCTCTGTTTCTTGTTCCGCCAAATTGTTGGTTTCGCCAGGGTCCGCTTCCAGGTCATACAATTCCAGGCTTGGCCCTTCGAGGAATTCGATCAGTTTGTATCGGCCCTTGCGAATGACGCTGCCAGGGCGACCGCCTTGGTTGGAATAGTGGGGATAGTGCCAAAAAATCGCCTCTCGTTGGGGAGCCTGATTGCCTGCCAGTAACGGCAATAAGCTGACGCCATCTTGATGTTGCTCTGGTTGCAGGGGCAGATCAGCCATTTGCAGCATGGTCGGGTAGAAATCTGTGGAGGTAACCGGAACCTCCGAAGTTTGTCCCGCTGCAATGACGTTCGGCCAGCGAATCATCATCGGCTCCCGAATGCCGCCTTCATACAACCAGCCTTTGCCAGTGCGTAAGGAACCATTGACGGTAGGGGAACCTTCTGAAGTGGACAAGCCACCATTGTCCGACATGAAGATCACCACGGTATTTTCTTGCTTGCCTACCTCTGCTAATTTGTCCAGTACGCGGCCCACATTCTGATCAAGGCTCTCGACCATGCTGGCGTAGGTAGCATGATCTTGCAGATTGCGCTGGCGGAAATTCCCTCGCTCTGGCGCCTTGCGAATCCAATCGGCGTCGTAGTCAAAGCGATCTGCCTCGGAATGCCCCAATTGGTCCCTTTTCTGTTCGTATTTTCCCACCAGAGAATCTTTGCCCTGCATGGGATTGTGGACCGTGTAGAAAGAGAAATACAGCAAGAAAGGATCTT
Source organism: Bacteroidota bacterium (assembly GCA_039033615.1). Lineage (GTDB taxonomy): Bacteria > Bacteroidota > Bacteroidia > J057 > J057 > JBCCCJ01. The sequence goes on along the minus strand of JBCCCJ010000170.1, from coordinate 6,620 downwards.
TGCCCACCGTATCCAGGAAATGTAAAGATTCCGTTGTGAGTCGATCGGTCAGGTATTCTCCTTCCGGCCCATCACTCAGGCGGGGATTGTTGTACGGGGAAAAATAGCCGCCAGGAGGAGAGCCTCGATTATGTCCGCCGATATTGAGATCAAAGCCCTGATGTTCGGGCCAATAGATGGAATCCGTGCCGAGGTGCCACTTGCCCACAAAACAAGTCTGATAGCCTGCTGCTTGCAGGGCTTCGGCTATGGTGATTTCTTCCAGCGCCATTTGTTGCGCAAAGGGGCGAGCCGAGAGTTGATGGCCGGGTTCCTGATTGAGCCGATTCTGCCGCCCCGGAATCCAATCGGTCACTCCAGTTCGCGCAGGATATTTCCCACTCATGATGCTGGCCCGAGTGGGAGAGCAGACCGGGCAAGCGGCGTATGCCTGCGTAAATCGAATCCCCTCCGCCGCCAAGCGATCTATGTTGGGGGTTTCATAAAAGGTGCTACCATAACAACCCAAATCGGCCCAGCCCATGTCATCCACGAGGAAGAAGACGAAATTGGGGGGGGTAGGATCGGTTGTGGCAGCAGGCTGACAGGCAGCGAGGCTCAAAAGGGCCAGGAGAAGAACAGGAATTCCTTTCATGGAGTAGAGAAGTAGGAGTTTGGGAGAAGATAGGGATTCTTGGGGGTTTCTCAACGCTGCTTCCAAACCGATGGGGAGATTGGGCCTAGAAAAAGCTGACTCCCTGGAATAGAGAGTCAGCTTGAGGAGAAGAATTGGGATTGTATTTTCTTCGGTAGAACCGTTTATCTCTTTGGTTCGTGGGGGGCGGGCATCATATCTGTTGCGTTGCGAATAACTTGGTAATCTTCAAATCCTTTGCGCACACATTTGACTTCCCAGTCAAACTGATAGTTGCCTGTGCCACTGAAGAGTTCCTTGACCTTGAAACCGGTTTCGGTCCGCTCAATAACGGCCAAGCCTTTGGAATCCGCTGACCAAGGCGAGGTGGTGATGGTCATGGTTTGGGGGTTGGCTACCAATTGAAAGTGTTCTGGAAAGGTGATTTCCGCTTCTCCATTGACCAAAGTAGCTGTACCTCGGTCATAGGCCCCTGCTTCCGGTCCTTCGAGACTAGCATACCAGATTTCTTTGCCTGGCTGATTCGGGTGCTCCATGCGGAAGTTTTTGACGTCCGCAAATACCGTCCCAAACCCAGAGGCGTCAATGGTCATCCCTGCCTTGGGCGTGGTGTTGGTATTATAGGTGTTGTCCCAAATGGAAAGGAAGCCGTGGTTGGGGAAACCATTCAGCCGCCCCAGGCGAGTATTTACGCTAGTAGGGCCATAGGTGAAGAAATTTCCTACATCGGAGGCATCTACATCGCTTAGGATGCGCACTTCTCCGCTGGGGTTCACTGCCCCAATGTCGCCATTGATCGTTAATTCATAGGCGGGAGCGGTCGTTTGAATCCCTACCTTACCTGCGGCATCTATGACCATGTCAGTTCCCCCAGTTGCATCCCCCTCAAAGCGCAGGTCATTGAAGCCTTGAATGGTATTTAACCCATACAAATCATTGTCATCTGCCACTCGGATGTTGCCTGCTACAAAGAGTTTTTCGGTGGGGACATTGTTGCCAATTCCGATGCCTACGTTGCCATTGGCGCCAATCAATAGATCTGCCTGATTGTTGCCACCAATATTTGGGTCTCCGTACAAGCGCAAGTCGTTGAATCCGAACAATTCGTCTAAGCCAAACAGATCTGAATCGTCAGCTACCCGGATGTTGCCGTTGACATGGAGTCTTTCAGTAGGAGTGGCCGTTCCTAATCCGGTATTTCCCGCGACATACAAGCCATTGACTGGAGGAGTAACAAAGCCGCCCACAGCAGTTCCGCCATCGGTCCCAACAAAGAATTTGGTACTTCCATCAATCTGGACTCGGAACCCATCTTCTCCAGTAGGCGCATTGACATGGAGCTTAGAATTGGGAAAGGCGGTGCCCACGCTGACATTCCCAACATCCCGGTAGATATTTGCCCCGCTGGTGGTCCAGGGAGAATCAAAGCTGGAAAGATCGACGGTACCGCCCCCATTGCTCAAGCTCAAATCAGAACCGGAGATACTCAGGGTTTGGATTTCATTGGCAGGGTCAGCATCCGCATCGTTGACCAGATCGGTTGAGGTGATGGTGAAGTTGGGATAGCTACCCGTGATCGTTGTGGCACCAGCCCCGGTCAGGGTTACGATTTGGTCAGGAGCAGCATTAGAAATGACGTTTGCGCTGATGGTGATTCCAGCGCCTGGGGTATAGGTGGTACTGGTAGGAATCGCTTGTACCGAAATGTTGCCATCAGGATCTGAAACCACCATTTGGGTGGTCGCTCCACTGAGGCTACCCACTTTCAGGGTACCGTTGACATCCAGGGTAGCTTGGGGGGTGTTGGTGTTGATCCCGACATTTTGAGCGGCCAGGAAGCCTGTTACCACCAGGGCAATCAAAAGAAGAATATAGGATTTCATGAGAATATTTGTAAGGGTTGGAAAAAAAAGAGACCTCAATCAATGAGGAGCTTGTCCATCGCCGGACGGAAATCCGGGTGGGTGAGTTGAAGGGTGTACACGCCTTTGGCGAGGTGAGGCATGGCCAGACTCAGTTCGGCCCCTGGAGCAGGGGAGTCGACGAGTTGTTCGAGGACGATTCTTCCCCGCAGGTCAAACAATTGAACTTCATACGTACCTGCTTCCAGGCCAGAAAAGTGTAAGGTCTCCCCCTGCTGAAGCGGGTTGGGGTACACCGCCGCAGTCAAAGCAGGGCGTTTGTCATCAAGCGAGGTCGTTCCATCCGAACTCAGAGTCCAGAGGAGCGCCAGGGCATCAATTCCAGTTTGCTCGACAAATCCACCTGCTACGTCTGAAACGCCTCCGGCGGGAGTCCAGTTGGTGGCTCCATCATTGAGACGAAACAAGGCCAGGGTAGTAGCATCCTGCCCATTCAGTTCAGCAGGAAAGTAAAATAACCGAAGGCTGGCTCCGAGGTCCGTATCTCGGGTAGGATGTACTTCGAAATAGCGGGCGATGCTGGTGCCGCTTCCCACCGTCCGAGGCGCATGCCCGCGGATCAGGGTGGTGAGGCCCATCGCATTGTTCGTCGTTAGCTCTAGACCCAGGTTGGCGATGTTTTCAGCAGTGAGACTCCCCAAATCCCGCACGGTGCGGATTTCTCCGGCAGAGCCAAAGATTCGGTTGACATCGGTTTCGCCGATCAACAAGGCGGTATCCGACAGTTCGATGATCTGACCGTTGAGATCCAGAGCTCCATTGAGCATCCGTAGCTCATTCGCGACCAGGACATCTTGGTTGAGCGTCAAACCTGTCGCATTGTCCAGTTCTAGTACCAAAAATTGGAAGCTCTCCAATCCATCCAAAGATTGGGGCGTAGCTCCTAGCAGGCGAGTGTGTCCCAAAGACAAGGGCATCATGTTCTGATTGCTCAGATTTCCGCTTACTTCCAGGATTCCAGCATTGGCAAAGGTTCCGGCTCCTTCATACGAGAAGTCTCCTTGAACGTGTATCGTAGCACCTATTTCCATGGTTACTGATGCATCCACGATCGACAGGTTTTGGGCTTGTACTTCCCCCAAATAGGGCAGTAGTAGCATCGCCAACCACATTCGTGATTGGCACATGAGATCAAACATTGGATAAAATGGTTAGTGAAAAATTAACAAGGGGACTTCATCAGTAATTCCACAACTCCTTTTTTAAAGGCAAAGGAGAGCCTTACTTCTAGAGACGAAGCCTAGCTCACACATCCCACTGATCAGTCCATAAACAATGGAGGGCCGGAAGAATCGGGGGAGAATATATTCCGTTTTTTTGAACCAAACAGTCTTGCCTTCGCCCTGTCGTTGCCAGGGGAAGGTTGGTGAGTCTGCAAGAAATGAGATCCTCCGTCGTCATTCAGTCAACGTGCCCAAAAAGGCCAAAATGTCTCGCATTTCGGCTTTGGTGAGCATGCCTTTCATGGAGGGCATGCCGGAGGGGGCGATGGTTTTTTCGGCGATTTGGTCGGCGGCTAAGGTGATTTCGCCTCCTTCTGCTGTAGCTATGGTAAGGGCGGCATCACTGTCGGTAACGATGGTCCCTACCCGCTGATCCCCATTGGTCAATTTTACCACCACGGTTCCATATCCCGGTGCGAGGCGAGCACTGGGCTCAATCAGCGATTCCAGCAATTGTTCTCGATCCAGTACGGAAGCGATTCCGGTCAGGTCTGGCCCGACGGCTCCCCCTCGTCCATTCACCTGATGGCAGCGAAAGCACTGCGCCGAGGCGTTGAGGTAGGCGGTTCTGCCGCCTTGCTTGGGATTCCCTCCATACATGGCAACCCGATAGGCAGCCAGGGGATCATCGCTCGGCAAGGTCGCTTCGTAGGCGGTGATTTTTTCGGCCAATTGTGGACTGCCGTTTTGTTCCGCAGCCATCAAAACATCCAATTGAGCCGCAGGAGCTACTGCCCCAGCGATGAGCTTGTCCATCCAGTCAGACAAAATTTGGGTGGCCTCGGGGTGGTCCATGTCCCCCAAGTTGGCAAAGGCGCGTTGTTGCTCTTTGGGGGTGCCGTGGGTAAGCACCGTGGCCAGCATGTTGACGACTTCTTTTTCCGGGAGGTGAAAACCAGAGAGCATTTTTTGGGCAGCATCTCGTAGTTCGCTGTCAGAAGAGGTAAGGACGAGTTCTAGCGCGGCGACTTTTTGCGGGGCGTCCATGTCGCGCAAGGCTTGCAAGGCAGCGGCGCGCACCGAAGCAGAGGCGCGATTCATTTTCACCAAGCCCATCAGTTGCTCTGCTTGTGCCAAAGATCCCAGGCGACCACTGCTCCAGGCGGCGGCGACTACTAGGGGTTCCGGTTGGGTGGCATTCAGCCATTGGGGGAAAAAGTCCAGACTCGCTGCCAACGCAAGCGCGGGATCACGCGGAGTCAGTTCCCGGTAGCGACCTTCTACTCGGTCCAATACGGGGGGATCTTGCCAGTAGCCGAGAGAGCGTAGGGCTTGGGCCCGCATTTTGGCCGGGGCTTGTGATTGATTGGCGTAAGTAGCTAGGCGTTCCGCACTGGCGGCATCTCCGAGCCGGAGGTTTGCGTTGATGGCGCGACGCAGAAAGGCTTCCTCTTGAACGGAAGAGGTCAGCAAAGCCCCTGCCAAGGCTGGCAAGGCGGCTTCGATGCCCCAGTCATCGTGGATGGCTCGGGCCGCTTCTGTCACCACAGCGGGTTGTTGATCCGCCAAAAATTGACTCACCTGCGCCGACGCTTGATGGCGCAGGGCCACCACCGCTCCGATTCGTACTGCGGCGGAAGGGTGGGAAGCCAAGTTGGCGATGGTAGATGCGTCTGCGACTTTGCTCAGGGCATACATCAACCCATGGCGCATGTGGGGATCGCTGTCACCTATCTGCTCTAGCAACTCAACCAATGGCTCAAACGCAGATTCGGCTTCGATCTTTCCCAAGGCCTCTGCGGAGAAGTATTGTACTCGGGGAAAGTCAGCGGTAAGCCCTTTCAACAGATTTGGTTCGCTGGCAGTATGTTGGATTTCTCCCAGTACTTTGGCGGCTTGCGCCCAAACTTCTGGATCTGCATCTCCCAAGAGCTCACTGATCGCCGTAGGATCATGGTCTGCGGTGCGGACCAATTGTCCCAGCCCCCAGATGGCGTGAATCCGAGCCAGTTGAGGCTGGTCTGTAGCTAGGGTGTTTTCGAGTTCGGCGGCGGCATTTCGCTTCACCAATTCGAACTGCGCGCCCATTCGAACGCGCATATCAGCATGTCCCAGTAAGGTTTGCAACTCAGGCAAGCCTCGTTTCTGCATGCCCTCTGCTAACAATTGTTGGGTTTCCGCTTGTAGCGGATGGGGATTTTCTGGGGCGTGGAGCTTCCAGATTCGACCCGTGGGTTTTTTATTGTAGCTGTCCATCCAGTCGGCCAAGTAGAGCGCGCCATCCGGCCCAAAGCTGATTCCGGTGGAGACGATTCCCCGCGAGACGGAATTCTGCTCTGCTACGGAGAAAGAGGCACCTTTGGGTTCGAGCTTGATGCCGACGATTTCTGAATTGGAAGAAGAAGCCGTGAAGTGGGAGGAAAAGAAGTATCCCCCTAAGTCCTCACTGAGGGCGGTGCCGGGATTGTAGGCAAGGCCAGCCGGCCCATCTTTCGCCAGCGCCAATGGAGGTAACAAATAGGCAGCTTGCCCCTCGAAATGCGGAACATGCAGGCGTTCGTCTATCCAGATTTTGTATGCTTCTCCTGGCTGATTGTATTTCCCAAATTGCCAATGGATGCGCCAACCGGTATCGGAGCCTTCCAAAATGTGAACCACTCGCTCGTGTTCGCCGGGATGGTCGCCGTCATTGTCCACGCTGATGAGGTTGCCGTATTGATCAAAGGCCAATTCCTGGGGGTTCCGCAAGCCATGTGCAAACACTTCAAATTCGCTCCCGTCGGGATTGCAGCGCATGACTGCACCTTGGTGGGGATAGGCCCATCGCTTGCCCGTTTGATCTACGACGTTTGCCCCCATGTCTCCCACTGACCAATAGAGTTTGCCATCTGGCCCCATGAC
>JBCCCJ010000169.1:0-8051 GCA_039033615.1 Bacteroidota bacterium | reverse complement strand
GAATTCCCTGCCTATTTTTGCAACATTACTGAATCATAGACTCATCCAACCATATTTCCCTATTATGAAAGTAGAGCAAATCTATACCGGGTGTTTGGCGGAAGCGGCTTACTACATCGAAAGCCAGGGAGAAGCGGTCATCATTGACCCATTGCGCGAAACCCAGCCTTACCTCGACAAATTGGCTCAAACCGGGGCCAAACTGAGATACATTTTTGAGACTCATTTCCACGCAGACTTTGTATCTGGCCACCTGGATTTGGCAGAAAAAACCGGGGCAACCATCGTGTATGGACCTTCTGCCCAGCCAGAATATGAGGTTTACGAGGCCGAAGACGGAGATCGTCTGACCTTGGGAGAGTTGGAGTTTGAAGTGCTGCACACTCCCGGCCACACCTTGGAGAGCACCACCTATCTCCTGCGTGATCCACAAGGGAAGGACTATGCCATCTTTACTGGGGATACCTTGTTTTTGGGCGATGTAGGACGACCTGATTTGGCCATCAAGCGAGGCAGCATCACTAAGAAGGACCTGGCCGGCATGTTGTTCGATAGCCTCCGCAACAAAATCATGCCGCTTGCAGATGAGGTCATTGTGTATCCGGCACATGGGGCGGGTTCGGCCTGCGGCAAAAATCTCAGTTCGGATACCTGGGGCTTTTTGGGAGACCAAAAGAAGACCAACTATGCCCTGCGGGCGGATATGACCAAGGAAGAATTCATCGAAGAAGTGACTTCCGGCCTGACCCCTCCCCCACAATATTTCGCCAAGAATGCCATGATGAACAAAACGGGCTATGAAAGCTTTGATCAGGTATTGGCGACCGGAGCGATTGCTTTGACGCCGGAAGCATTCGAAGAAAAAGTAGAGCAACACGACGCTTTGATGCTCGACACCCGTTCGGCTCAGGAGTTTGCCAAGGGACACGTCCCCAATTCCATTTTCATTGGATTGGATGGTTCATTTGCTCCGTGGGTAGGCGCCCTGCTCGTGGACATCCAGCAGCCCATCCTCCTGATCACCGCAGAAGGGCGAGAAGCAGAGGCGGTTACCAGATTGGCGCGGGTAGGCTATGACAACACCCTGGGCTTCCTTGCGGGCGGCATTGCCGCGTGGGAAGCAGCCGGACAAGAGGTCGGGACCGTGGAGTCCATTCCTGCCACCGAGTTTGTTGAGAGAATCAAGGCTGGAGAAGCCCAGGACATTCTCGATGTGCGGAAACCAACGGAATTCTTGACTCAGCATGTGCAAGATGCAATCAACTTCCCCCTCGACTACGTCAACAACAACATGGACAAAGTGGTCCCAGGCAAAACCTATTACCTCCACTGCCTGGGTGGATATCGTTCCATGATCATGGCTTCGATCTTCAAAGCTCGGGGCTTTCACGAGATTGTGGATATCCAAAAGGGCTGGCGAGCCATCGAAGCGGCTGGCGCTCCAATCACAGAACACGTGTGTCCTACGACCATGAACCAGACCATGATCGATCAGGCAGTGGAAGCGGTTTTGTAAGGAGCTTCCTCCCATCAATCAACACATGAACCGCGAGGCTGCCGATTTCGGTGGGTGTGCGTCAGATGGCACCAGAACAAGCATATCCCAGTAAATGGCAGTCGCGATGCGCCTGCTTGTTTCTGTAGAGCATCTGTTTCTACCAAGCTGCGAATCGCCCTGCGCTTCGTTTTTTTGAAAGTTGGTTCGGCCTGCTTCGGCATACTTCGACTGTCGCTCAACACAGGCGCTCCCCACAAGTCCTTGTCATTCGACAATCGCAGCCCGGAGGGATGTGCATCTTGGTAGCCAATCGAAGAGAGAAGTTTGGTAGCAGGCACGTAGCGACTGCCATTTATGCCAACATCACCCGCAAATATGTGACATGTGACGTACACCCGGGGCGTTTTACCTTGGCCTAGGGCACGCCTGATACCTGAATCACTCGCTATTTCTACCGACATTCGCGTACCTACCGGCACGCTAGACGCTACCAGAGAGAATGGATCGCAGACAGTGGTTCTGTAAGAACCGAAATGTGGTATCCTATTTGTTCCTCCTTTGGGGTTGGCGTATCGTAGGTACGCCCATGTGCCTGATGATCTTGAGTAGGTGGGAAGGATATGCAGAAATGTCATAGCTACTTTTGCCCTGTGTCGCGATTCCTCCCATTTGGTTCATCGCGGGAATTTGCCCAATGAGGAAGAAAATTCTACCGTTGTCTGAACGATTTGACTTTTCGACCAGTTTCTTGCGTACCTATGTTCTATAATCAATCGTAGAGCATGAACCTATCCGCTAGTAAACACACTATGGGCAAGTTTTTATTTCAAGGCAGGAAGGCGCCCCTTTCAGGAAGAGAAAAGATCCACGAGAAACTGGTTTTGTTATTTTGTGCAGTTGTCTGTGTTGGGATTTTTGTGAAAATTGTCTTGCTATAACCATTCGAATCTGACGCATGCGTCCATCACTGTTTGCCTTAGGGCATGATGTCTCCCCTCCAAAAGTTAGCCCCTGGCGAAGTTTTCGCGACTGGGCCAAGGAAGAGATTGTCCTACGCAAACTAGATACCCCCCTCGGCTACCTCTTTATGGTGTTGGTGGGCTTATTCATTTCTCACCAAATCGGCCGCTATGGCTGGGAAGCCGCCAAAGTTCTCTTTACGGGAATTGTGCTCATCCCCGGCCTATTGATTGCCCTTTTTCATACCCGCTTTGGCTTATATCTCATGCTGGCATTCAGCACCTGTCTAGTTCTCATAGAGCGGCTGGGGCTGAATTTGCCGCTGGATATCTTCCTCGATGTCGGGATCTGGATGTTGTTGTTTGGGATGTTGGTACAGACCTCCTTTCGGGTACCCAAACGACCCTATATTTCCTGGATCGGGGGCATGCTCCTGCTTTGGACCGCCTATTGTTTGTTGGAATGGCTCAACCCATGGACACCTACCCAGGCTTCCTGGATATACGCCGTTCGGGAAATCGGGGAATATCCGTTGATCTTTTTTGCCGGGCTTTATGGCTTGAAGGAAGTGAAACACATCCGAAGGCTAGCCCACATTTGGTTGGGATTGGCCACGTTGGTCGGCAGCTATGGCCTGATCCAAGCCACCCTTGGATTCTCCGCATTTGAACTGGAATGGTTGCTGTCAGACTACGCCAACTACGAAAGCATTTTCACCGAAAAGCGACTTCGGACCTTTTCCATCCTACAAGATCCGGGAACCTTTGGGATTTTTATGGGGCACAGTGCCCTCTTAGGGCTGATCATTTTATTGAAAACCTCCTCCAACTGGCCCAAGAAAGTACTCCTCGCGGGAGCGGTTGGGGTGATGTTGGTAGCGATGGTCCTCAGTGGTACCAGAACCACCTTTGTGATGACGGCTGCTTCTTTTGCGTTCATTATGTGGGTATCCCTCAATCGGCGGATTTGGCTGACCGGAGGCATTCTCGCAACGCTGCTGGTGGGGGTATATTTCCTCGGCCCGGTCAACAATCCTCATGTGCAGCGGATTCGTTCTGCCTTTGCTCCGCAACAGGCCAGCAGCTTTCAGGTCCGCATGGAGAATCAAGCGTATGTGCAGCCCTTCATTTTGGATCATCCCATCGGAGGCGGCATCGGCAGCACGGGTAAATGGGGCAAAAAATTCTCTCCGCATACCCTGCTCTCCCAATTCCCGCCAGACAGTGGATACGTCCAAATTGCGGTCGAAACCGGATGGGTGGGATTGATCCTCTATCTCAGTTTGATGTTGGTGATCGTCACCTCTGGCGTCAAATCCTATTTCCGGTGCAAGTCGCCAGAGCTTCGTCCGTATGCCTTGGGCTTTTTGGCAGTGATCTTCGCCCTGATGATCGCCAACTATCCCCAGCCAGCACTCTTCCAGCATCCGAACGGCTTGATGTTCTTCCTGGCAGCAGCGGCATTGGTTCGGCTGAAAAGAATTGCCCTCGAATCAGAAGCAGCTACTCCTGCGTGAATCCATTGCCAGATGGTTCCATAGATCCAGCATTGTCTTGCAGTTGCTCGCTGGCCTGCTGTTGAATCTTCCCAATCAATTCAAACACCTCTTTGAAAGGCATGTCTCCCAAGGCCTCCAAAATGAGGTTGGCCTCTTCCAGGGTCAGTGTTAGTTCTATGGTTTCCATTGTGGTAGGGGAATTAGGTTTTATGCTGCCAAATGTACAGAAAAGGCCCCTGATGGCAAGGATGGGAAAGGACCACCCCACTGGACATTTCTCGAATCTCCATTGGATTGATTTTGTCCAAGCTGTGCATCGCCTGCCGTTCCGATGAACCGGAATCTTCGACAGGGCCCTCCTTTTTGTACGCACAAAAAGGAGGCAAAAAAGCGCCGAAGTCCCATGCAGCGCTCATTGCCGCCCCAACACCTTCCCGATTCTCGGGACAAGCTGGAGGCAGTTTATTCCGAAGAAATCGGAATGGCCAACCCGCCTGTGTGGTGAGTGCTGCGCTATGAAGCCATCATTTGGACTTTTGTCCAGTGGTGTGGGAAAGGGCTAATTGTTGATACTCACCTGAAGCTCCGTTTGAGGAAAAGTCTGCCAGGAAACAGAAGTGTTCCACAAACTTGCTACCTTTTCTCCAAATCTCACATTTATGAGGGCCTTGGTCGTATCAGGAGGGGGAAGCAAAGGAGCCTTTGCCGGAGGCGTAGCGGAATACCTGCTACAAGCCTGTAATTTTCAGTACGACCTCTTCGTTGGTGTTTCCACCGGAAGTCTCTTGGTCCCTTTGTTGGCCTTGGGAGAGATTGACCGCTTACGGGAGTTGTACACCAACGTCAACCAAAAAGACATCTTTTCCACTTGCCCGGTCCGAGTTCGCAGACAGAAAGACGGGAGCTTTCGAACCCGCATCCATCACGCCAACATCGTCAAAATGTTCATCCGAGGGCGAAAAACCTTTGGCGAGAGCTTCCATTTGCGGGAATTGATCGACCGAAACCTAACCGAAGCGGACTACCAACGTCTAATCGACCTGCCCAAAGAAGTCTTGGTAACGGTGAGTAATTTGAGTACCCAAGAGGTCGAATTCAAAAACCAGCATAGTTGGCGACGCAAAGATTTCTTGGATTGGATGTGGTTGTCTGCCAACCTGATTCCTTTCATGAGTCTGGGGGAGAAAAATGGCTATCTCTACGCCGACGGAGGGATTGGCACCCACCTCCCCTTGCAAGAAGCCATTCACCGGGGCGTCTCCGAAATTGACGCCATTGTGCAGCGCCCTCCCCGCCGCAGCATGATCCGCAAAACCCCCAGCAATGTTTTTGGGTTGTTGATGGAAACCTTTGATTTTGCCTTGAACCAAATCAGCTACAAAGACGAAGCCCTCGCCAACTGTCAGGGTGCCTTGCGGGAAGTCCAGATTCGCTATTACTACACCCCCGATCACCTGACGGACAATCCTCTGATTTTTGACCGGGATCAGATGCAGACCTGGTGGAAAGAAGGCTATGAACACGCTCAGAAAACCAATCCCTATTGTCAGATTGTCCCTCCCAATCCGCCCAGTTCACGATAACGATTGTTAACTCGCAACTTCATGCTAGATATTTTTCCTCAACTCCAGGAATGGACCCAAGCCAAAAAGAACCACGCCATTGCCACCGTCATCTCCACTTGGGGCTCCTCGCCTCGGGTCGTAGGCGCTTCCCTCGCGATTTCTGAACAGCAAGAAATGCTCGGTTCTGTCAGTGGCGGCTGCGTAGAAGGAGCCGTGGTGCGCGAAGCCATGCGTCTGCTGCCGGAAAATCAGGCGAGTCGTCTGGATTATGGGGTGTCGGACGATGACGCCTGGACGGTAGGTCTGAGTTGTGGCGGAAAATTGAGCGTATGGTTGGAGCCGGGCATGGCACAAGATGAACGGGCCGAAGAGCGAGCGGCCTGGCAAGCCCTGTCGAAAGCCGTCGCCAACCAAAGCGGCGGAGTCTTGATCCACGACCTCAGTGGAAACCGTTCTGCTCACGGATTCTGGCAACCGGATGATTCGGTCATTGGCACTTTGGAAGATGCAGTGGTTCAACCTTTGGCGGAGCAGGCTTTTCGCGAGCGCAAGAGTCAGTTGATGAGCCAAGGCGAGCGGACTTATTTCGCCAAAGTATTCCCGTGCCCTTCTCAGTTGCTGGTGATTGGAGTGGCCCACATCACCGTTGATTTGGTGGAGTTGGCCAAAAGCTTTGGCTTCGAAACCGTGGTGGTAGACCCTCGGGGCATTTTCACTCAAAAGACTCCATTCTCTACCCCACCTGATCAGTTGCACGAAAACTGGCCCCAGGAGGTGCTGCCTCAATTGGAGTTGGGGCCTTATACCTACGCGGCCCTGTTGACGCACGATCCCAAAGTCGATGATCCGGCGATTCATTTGCTGCTGGATTCAGAGGTCGCCTATATTGGGGCCCTTGGGGGGAGAAAAACCCAACAAAAACGTCGCAATCGACTGGCCGAAGCAGGCTATTCAGAGGAACAAATTGCGCGGATTCGGGGACCGATCGGGCTGAACATCCACGCCAAAACCCCTCGGGAAATTGCGCTCAGCATTTTGGCCGAAATCATCCAGGTCAAGAATCAACATTTGTGAGCCATTCTTCCAGCGCATCCCAACTGAGGGTGGCGCATTGTTCCCGACCGGGATGCGCTCGGGATACCGAAAGCGCCTGATAGGCCGCTTCTTCGGTGTCTCCTCCTTCCATCGCCGCTCGAAATTCGGCCAAGAGCGTTTGTACCTCCGCCAGACTTTTTCCCTCCAATTGTTGGGTCAATACCGAGCAAGAAGCTTTGGAAACGGCGCATCCGTAACCGTGGAAGTGTGCCCCTACGATGGTTCCCACTTCTACTTCCAAAAACAAACGATACTGATCTCCGCAATAGGGATTGTAGGCTTCGATTTCTACCGCTGCCCCTTCCTTTTTCTCAAAGTGAAAAGGCTGGCGAGCATGTTGGAGAATGATGGCCTGATAGAGTTCAGAGCTGGATTCACTCATGCAAAAATGGCTTGGGCCCGGTGCAGGCTTTGCACCAGACGATCAATTTCTGCTTTGGTGTTGTAAATCCCAAATGAAGCCCGCGCCGTACCGGGGACACCGAGGTGGTGCATCAGCGGCATGGTGCAGTGATTTCCCGCTCGGATGGCGATGCGGTCTTCGTTGAGAATGGTTCCGAGGTCATGGGGATGAATGTCTCCCAGGAGAAAGGAGATGATTCCACTGACAGGATCTGCTTGTCCCACCAGCCGAAAGCTCGGAATCTCCGTCAATTTCGGCAGGGCATAGGCCATGAGCGCTTCGGTATGAATCTTCACCTGATCCATCCCTAGATCCATCAGAAATTGGACCGCCCTGCCCAAACCAACGGCCCCCGCCATGTGAGGAGTCCCCGCTTCGAGTCGCCGGACCCCTTTGGCATAGGTAGCCGATTGATAGCTCACGGTTCGGATCATGTCTCCGCCCAGCAGAAAGGGGGCAAAATCCGGCAGTAGATTCTTCTGCACGTAGAGTGCCCCGATTCCGGTCGGACCATAGACTTTGTGCCCAGAAAACACCAGAAACTCGCATCCCAATGCTGCCACATCCAACGGCAGGTGAGCCGCACTTTGGGAGGCATCCAGCAAGACGGGTATTCCCCATTCTTTGGCTTGGCGGATCATTTCCTCCACCGGATTCCGGGTCCCCAGAGAGTTGGAAATGTGGACTAGGCCTAGCAATTTGACTTTTTTGCTCAACAATTGAGAAAACGCTTCCTGATCGAGGCTGCCGTCTTCCAAGACCGGAATGATCCGAAGTTTCGCGCCGCTGGTCTTGCAGAGTTCCTGCCAAGGAATGAGATTGGCGTGATGCTCCATGCCCGAAACCAGGATTTCCTCTCCAGCTTTCAATCGAGGGGCGAAATAGCTATTCACCAGTAGGTTGATCGCCTCGGTTGCGCCCCGGGTGAAGATGATCTCCCCCATCTCTTTCGCTCCGATAAATTCCGCCACCTGCGCCCTTGCTTGCTCATAGGCATCGGTAGAGGCCGCCGACAAATCATAAGCTCCCCGG
>JBCCCJ010000168.1:0-8056 GCA_039033615.1 Bacteroidota bacterium | reverse complement strand
CGATGAAGGCCACCCCTACCTCTTTGTTGTTGAAGTGAACGGCCGCGAGGTAGTTGTGCTTGTCCACCTCCAGCACCTTGTCGTTGAAGGTAACGCCTGGGGTCACCAACTCTGTAACGCCACGTTTGACGATGCCCTTGGCTTGTTTGGGGTCTTCGAGCTGGTCGCAGACCGCAACCCGCTTGCCTGCCCGCACCAGTTTGGGCAGATAGGTATCCAGCGAATGATGGGGAAAGCCCGCCAGCTCTACGTTAGAGCCACCATTGTTGCGGTAGGTGAGGACGATGCCTAGCACCCCGGCGACCTCCACCGCATCCTCCCCAAAGGTTTCATAGAAATCTCCCACCCGAAACAACAACACCGCGCCCGGATACTGGGCTTTGACCTGATAATATTGCTTCATCAGGGGCGTTTGCTTGCCAGATTTTTTGGAGGATTTGCCGTTTTTGCGAGGACGTGCCAAAGGTAGAAAAGGTTAGGGGTGACGGGAAGGCGAATATAGGAAAAAGAGAAGTCAGATGTCAGATCGCTTTGCTGACAGAAGTCAGAATTACCGCTGACAAGAGGCTACTGAACCCTTTCCGCGCCAGCCCGTTTTCCCTCGCAAGGGAAAACGACCTGCTTTTCGGGGAAAAGGGATCTAAGATTGTCGCTGACAAGGTAGGTCGGTCTTCCAGGCCGATCCGAGGCTTGGGTATTTGGACGAGGGGGATCTCCGCGGCCTGGAAGTCCACGGTACAGAGAAGGAAAGGGCCGATGGCAAGGCGCTGCTGAACCCTTTCCGCGCTAGCCCGTTTTCCCTCGCAAGGGAAAACGACCTGCTTTTCGGGGAAAAGGAATCTAAGATTGTCGCTGACAAGGTAGGTCGGTCTTCCAGGCCGATCCGAGGCCCCTTCGTCTGCGACGAGCGTGAGGGGGCGAAAGGGCGGCGACGCAGGAGTCGGTCTGGAACATAGTGGAAGACGGAGCGACAGCGAACCCCGATAGCACCCGACCTGAGCCCCCCGCTTTTGGGGGGGCGAGGGACACGCCCAACTCCTGCATATTCTCCTCTTCCAACGTAACTGATTCGCAATTTTGTCTATGTAGGAGGCAGGAGATTTTGTGTATCATGGATCATGAAGTCATTCCCCAATACTACTGGGGGGCGATCTAGGATTCGTAGGATATGGAAGCACCGAGTTTTGATCATTGGACGAGCTTGTTTTTGGTGGTGGCGATCCAGGGCATTTTCCTGGGGGTGAGTTGGTGGGTGGTGCCGCGAGGGGATCGGAGCAGCAATCGACTGCTGGGGACGGTGATGTTGCTGGTGTCCATGATGCTGCTGGATTTTGTGGCTTATTGGACGCGATATATCTATACTTATCACTACTTGATGGCCTGGTATCACTTGGCGGTGCCGCTGATGGGGCCGCTGCTCTGGGGATATTCGAGGCGGATGCTGGGGCAAGCTGCGGCCTTTCGGTGGAAGGATGCCTGGCATTTGTTGCCTTTTGTGGCCTTGGCGGCCTATTGGATTCCCCTGATTGTACAACCTGGACCGACCAAGCAACAATGGTTCGTGGAGTGGGAGACTTCTATCTACCACTACGAACACGGCTGGGCGATGTGGGGCAATTGGTTGCAGGTGATCCAGGCCCTTGCCTATGCTGGGGCCTTGCTGTGGTTGGCGTTTCGGCAGTCGATGCCGGAGGAGATGGACCCGGCTTCTTTTGCGCGGGTACAAGGCTGGATCAAAACTCTCGCCTGTTTGTTCGCGGCTTTTGCGGTGGCTTTTTTTAGCTACTATGCGATGGTAGCACTGGATGGCTACTATATGCCTTATGACTACGCCATTTCCTTCAGCATGTCCATCCTGATCTTCACGATCGGCTATCTGGGCTTTCGGCAGCCGCAGTTGTTGCATCCTGCGGAGCAAAAGCGGCAGCGCCACAAATACCAGAAGTCCAGTCTGCCGGATTCAGTGGCGGCGACCTATGCGGAACAATTGAAGCAACTGATGCAGGCGGAGCAGTTGTTTCTTCGCCCGGATCTCAACGCCCAGGACTTGGCGAAGGCCCTGGGAATCAGCGTCCATCAATTGTCGCAAGTCTTGAATCAGCAATTGGAACAGCGGTTTTCGGATTTTGTGAATGGCTACCGGGTGGCACAGGCGGAGCATTTGCTCGCGACGCCTGCCTATGCTAGCACGCCCCTGGTGCAGATCGGCTATGAGGTCGGGTTCAACAGCAAAAATGCATTTGGCTTGGCGTTTAAGAAGCTGCGAGGAAAGACACCGAGCGAAGCGAGAGCGGAGTTGCAGGTGGGGTGAGAAGCGGGACTTGCCGATAGCAAGTGTACGGTGGACTTACAGGCCACAGCTAGTTCAGACCTAACAGCTTTTTCCAGCCCGCGGGTCGGCCAAAAGCTGTTAGGTCTTGTCTTGCAAAAATAGAGGCACCGCCTGCCTCCATTCGGATAGCAGGGAATTCCTTGGCAAATTGCTGCCTCAGTTACCCCTATCCCTACCTGTCATGCCCCATTTTTTGGAAAACGATCTCGTTAAGGTTCAGATTGATCTCCCGCTGGAGAGCTATCAACAGCCTCGTTTTGACTGGAGTGGGAAAATCTCCCGGATGTGGTATCGGGGCGTCCCAGTCATTGGGCGGGAGCATCTGGAGGAGGAGCGAATCGAGCTAGGTGGGCAAGGCTTGTGTCATGAGTTTGGGATTGAGGAGGCGCTGGGGTTTGAGGAGGCTGAAATCGGGGAATGGTTTCACAAAATTGGCGTGGGAGCCTTGAAAAAGACCGATGACGCCTATCGCTTCTACGATGCATTTGAGGTGCAAGCGGCGGATTTCTCGGTAGAAACCGCTGATGACAGCTTTCGATCTGTGGCAATCGGTCCACCTATCAGGGGCTATGCCTATCGGTTGGAAAAGGAGATTTCCTTGACCGAGAATGGCTTGCTCATTGATTACCGACTGGAGAACACGGGCGAACGCCTGATCCAAACGCAGGAGTACAACCACAATTTTGTGGCAATCGCAGATGCCTTGATGGGACCGGACTATCGGCTGAAATTTGGCTTTCCGATTCGGCAAGCGGAGATTGGTGAAATCGTCAATCCTGAGAGTGCCCTCTTCCTGGGGGCAGATCACGTTGGTTTTCGACAAACGCCACCGGGGCAATTTTTCTTTGGTTGGGTGGGGGGAAAACAGCCTGTGGCAGCAAGCTGGTCGCTGGAGCATGCTCCTAGCAGACTTGGCATCCGGGAAATCGGCAATTTCCCAGCGGTGAAGGTGAATCTGTGGGGAGATCGCCACGTGATCAGCCCGGAGCTATTTGCGGAAGTGGTGGTGCAGCCAGGAGAAAGTCAGCGGTGGCAGCGGAAATATGAGGTGTATGCGATGTAGAGCTGGACGCTGTCCGGCTTGGGGGGATGAGAAAGTGCGATAGGCGTGGGTCTTTCAGCCTGAAGTAAATCCGCGGCCTGGAAGTCCACGGTACGAGGGGAGTCAAGGGGCAACGGCAAGGATTCTAACGTAGATCGGTCTTCCAGGCCGATCCGAAGCTTGGGTCTATGAACGGCCTAGAAGACTAAGGCACAGGGAGAGAGGCGTCGGGGACGCAAGGCAAGAGAATGTAAAACCGAGGAATGAAAAATGTAGAATGAAAAAGTGCCCTACACGCAGGTCGTTCGTCTGCGACGAGCGTGAGGGGGCGAAAGGGCGGCTCCGGTAGGAGTCGGTCTGGAACGTAGTGGAAGACGGAAGCGATAGCGGACCCCGATAGCACCCGACCCGAGTTCCCCGTTTTCGGGGGACGAGGGGCACGCCCAAAGGCAAGAGGCGGGTTGAATGAAAAAGGTAAAACCGAGGAATAACAAATGAAAAAGTGCCCCGCCCGCGGGCCGTTCGTCTGCGACGAAAAAGGCGATGAGCACCACCAGGGTGCTCACCACAATCATATAGAAATGGTTACCAAAAGGTCGGGGTAATTGGAGGCTCCTGCGGGAACCCCCTCCGGGAATCGTCAGGTGATGGCTTTTTGTTTTCGTCGCCGGAAGGGGCGAATGATCAGGCGGGTGCCTTTGTCGTAGGTGAAGTAACTCCATACCCAGTTGACGAAGACGACGAGTTTGTTGCGGAAGCCGATCAGGAAGAGCAGGTGGACAAACATCCACATCATCCAGGCGAGGCGGCCTTTGAAGTGCATATTTTTCCAATCGACGACGGCTTTGTTCCGCCCGATGGTGGCCATGGAGCCTTTGTCGAAGTACTCGAATGCCTGCACGATTTCCCCATCGCCTTTGTGTAGGCTGATGAGGTTTTGGGCGAGGTTTTCGGCCATCTGAATGGCTCCGGGCGCAACCTGGGGATGCCCTTCGGGATATTCTTCGGTCTTCATCAAGGCCACATCGCCGATGGCGTAAATGTCGTTGTAGCTGTGCACGCGATTGTATTCATCGACGAGCATCCGCCCCCGCTCGACTACGTCTTCGTCGATGCCAGGAATCAAGCTCCCAGTAACTCCAGCGGCCCAGATCACCATATTGGTGTCAAACTCCTGGTCTTTGTTGGTGGTCAATTCTTTCCCGTCATAGCCCGTCACCATGGTGTTGAGCCAGACGTTGACCCCCATCTTTTCGAGGGATTCCTTGGCATCGACGCTGGATGCCTCGCTCATGCCATTGAGGAGTTGATCCCCAGCTTCGATGAGGTGAATTTCCATCTGACGCATGTCTAGCTCAGGATAATCGCAGGGCAGTACGTGTCGTTTCAATTCTGCCAGCGCCCCTGCGGTTTCGACGCCAGTGGGTCCGCCTCCCACGATCACAAATTTCATCAGGATGTCGCGATGATCTCCGTCGAGCTTTTGCAGGGCTTTTTCGAAGTTCTGCAGCATGAGGCTACGAAGGTCGAGGGATTCGGGAATGTTTTTCATCCCGAGGGCGTTGTTCTCGATCTCTTTGTTGCCGAAGAAATTGGTGCGGCTGCCAGTGGCAACGACCAGGTAGTCATAGTGGACTTTGCCGATGGAGGTATAGACGATTTTTTCGGCGGTATCTACTTGTTCTACTTCCGCCATGCGAAAGAGGAAGTTGTCTTGTTTGGTAAACGCCTTCCGCAACGGAAAACCGATGGAATCTGGTTCCAGCCCTCCAGTGGCTACCTGATATAGCAGCGGCTGAAAGGTGTGATAGTTGTTGCGGTCGAACATCACTACCTGGAAAGGCGCTTTTCGTAAAGCCCGGGCCAGGGTAATACCGCCAAATCCTCCGCCGATGATGAGTACGCGGGGAAGATTGGTCATGGGGAGAGCTGCTGTGGGCATAGGAGGGATCTATTTGGGATTACTAATCAACATTTATGTACTGTTTACACATACGGATTTGGGCAGCGGAAGTTGAGCGGAAACATTCCCGCAGAATTGGTAGTTTTGCTTCTTGATTCAACCAATACTTGCATGTCCAACTACTTTTTCCCCCTCAACATTCAGGAAATCCGAGATGAGACCACTGACGCCTATTCTTTGGTGTTTGAGCGTCCAGACGATGAACGCTTTGATTACCTCGCTGGCCAGTATCTGACCTTAAAGGTGGAAATGAATGGCGAGTCTTTGCGCCGGGCCTTTTCTCTCTCCAGTTCTCCTTTTACGGATCAACAGCTGAGTGTGACCATCAAACGGGTAGCAGGGGGGCGAGTGTCCAACTTCTTGCGCGATACGCTCCAGGCAGGAGATACGCTGGAGGTGATGCCTCCTATGGGGAATTTTTCCTTCACCCCCAATCCTGAACAAGCCCGGCATTATGTGCTGATTGGCGCGGGCAGTGGCATCACGCCTTTGATGTCTATCCTCAAAACGGTGCTGACGGCTGAGCCCAACAGTCGGGTATCGCTCTGGTATGGCAATCGAACCGAGGAGTCCATCATTTTCCGGGAGGAACTCCAGGCCTTGGGGCAAGAATATGGGGGCCGCCTGTGGGTGCACCACAGCCTGAGTCAACCACCGGCGGATTGGCAGGGGGCTACGGGTCGTTTGGACAAGGATCAGATTTATGGTCTCCTGAGTGAACTCTTTATGGACGGGGAACTGCGCAAGCAATACTACCTCTGTGGGCCGCAAGGACTGATCGAAGCAGCTGAACGCGCCATGGAACTGCAAGGCGTCAATCCTACTGACATTCACCGGGAATACTACTCTGCTCCTGCACCTACTGAAGCAGAGGTGGAAGCCGCCTACACTGCGGTGGTTCCCGAAGCCTCTAATGGGCAAGCGGATTATTCTGACGGAGAAACGGCCTATCAGCTGAGTACTCAGGAAATCCAGGTAGAATTGGACGGAGAAACCCACCAACTGACGGTACAGCCCAACCAATACGTGTTGGATGCCGCCATCGAAGCGGGCATGGATCCTCCCTACGCTTGTCAATCGGGCATTTGCACCACCTGCCGCGCCATGCTGGTCAAAGGCGTAGTCGCCATGGACGAAACCGAAGGCCTCAGCAAAGATGAACTGGAGCAAGGCTACGTCTTGACCTGCCAGTGCCATCCGTTGGAGCCGGGCGTGGAATTGGTCTTTCAATAGGGAGAAGACAGATGACAGACCGCTTTGCTGTCAGAGGTCAGAAGTTGTCGATGACAAGAGGTAGTGATGAACCCTTCCGCTACGGCCCCGTTTCCCTCAAAAAGGAAACAACCCGCTTTCCGCTGAAAAAAAGCAAGCTTTGTCGATGACAAATTGTACGGTGGACTTCTAGACCGCGGAGAACTCTGCCTCGAAGTCGAGGGAATTATCGTAATGTCGAACCCTTTCCGCACCGCCCCGTTTTCCCTCACCAAGGAAAACGACCCACTTTTCGACGAAAAGAAGCAAGCTTTGTCGATGACAAATTGTACCGTGGACTTCCAGGCCGCGGAGAACTCTGCCTCGAAGTCGAGGGAATTATCGTAATTGACAAACAAAATCCCAACATTTCCCTCAAAGATTTGGTGCTTTTGATGGGAGAATGTAATTTTGCGCTCCATCGAACCTCCACCATCTACAGAGAGTTGCCGGAGCGGTCGAACGGGCACGCCTGGAAAGCGTGTGTACCTGCGAGGGTACCGAGGGTTCGAATCCCTCACTCTCTGCAAAGACAAAACGTCCCCGAGCGAAAGCGAGGGGATTTTTTTGTGGACGAATGCGTCAAATGCCGAAGGGTTTTGTAAGCGTGAGGACACAAAAAAAGCGACCGCAGGGAGAAGACGTTTTGACTTTGCCCCTCCCTCCCTCAGGGATCAGCGAAACTCATCCCTCACTCTCTGCCAACTACAGCATAGACTTCTGCGAGCGAAAGTGAGCAGGAGTTTTTGTATTCGGAAGGAGCGGTCAAAAGCCGAAGGGTTTTGATACGCACTGACGAATACAAAAAACCGAACGTAGTGAGGAGTCTATGCGATAGTTGAACTGCCTCCCCTCTTCGGGATCACCGCAGGTCATCCCTCACTCTCTGCAAAGGCAAAACGTCCCCGAGCGACAGCGAGGGGATTTTTTTGTGGTCGGATGCGTTGAAAGCTGAAAGGTTTCAAAAGCATTCGAGCATAAAAAAATGACGACTAGTAGGAGGAGAACGTTTGGGCTTTGGACCTATCCCTCTTGGGGATCAGCGAAGCTCATCCCTCCCTCTCTAGCAAATGGGGAATTTGTTTTATCTGTTCTAGCAGAACTTGGGATTTAGGGCCAAACAAGGGATCTGAGATTAAGCTCTGTAGCTTTTCTTGACACAGTTTCATTTCTCCCATTTGTAAATATGTTAGCGCAGTAAACCAGATAGTTTGATCCTCATAAGAATAGGAGTTGATCACCTGATCAAAATGAAACAATGCTTTTTCATTATTGCCTTCAAAGAAATGGGAGATTCCAAGACAAAGATGGAAGTTTGCCAACACTTTTTCACTCAGTGAATCAGTCAATACACATCCTTCTAACACCCTAACTACCTCTCCATAAAGTTCCTGTTGGTACAATGAAACGCCTTCCGAGATACAAGTATCCACCCCCTCTGACCGAGATCCTCCCCTAACAATTATTT